>LZSH01000403.1 GCA_001665255.1 Mycobacteriaceae bacterium 1482268.1
CCCTCGACGCCGTGTCCGACTACCTCGCCGTGCGACTCAAGGGCGCCTAACGAGCGCGCACTGGGAAGGGCTCGCGGGCTAGAAGCGGCCGCCGCCACCGCCGAGTCCGCCGCCGCCGCCGCTGCCCCAACCGGACCCGCCGTAGGACGTCGAACTCCAACCGCCGCCGCCGAATCCGCCGCCGAACCCGCCGCGCATCGAGCCGGACAGGATGTTGCCCAGGATGATGCCGCCGAGCACCGCGCCCATGTTGGAACCGCCTGTGCTGCCGTAGCGGCCGGCGTATGCGTGCTGCGCGGACTGCGCGTCGGCCGTCGCCATCGACTGCGCCTGCGACGCCAGCATCGCCGCGCCGTTGGCATGCGCGATCGCCTCGTTGAGGTTGGTCTCCCGCTTATGCTGGGCGGCCTGCAGCTGGCGAACCGCCTCCGCGAGCCGGGTGCGCGCCTCGGGCCCGATGCTGCCGCGGCGCACGTCGATGTAGTCGGAGACGGCGCGCACCCGCGACTGCGCGGTGAACAGTGCCTGGTCGTACGCGCGGCTGAGCCGCTCAGCGGCCTCGCGTTCTTCGGCGACGCTGGCCAGCAGCCGGTCCAGGTCGGCGTCGGCCTGAGTCAATTTTGTGAAGGCGCCCAACGGATCTGCGGAGCCGTTGCTCTGCGCGTCCGCGACGGCTTTGACGGCCGCATCGCGGGCGGCGCTGAGCTCGTCGGCGTGCGCGGTCTCGCCCTTCGCCAGCTGATCACCCGCGGCCTTGATGCCGTTCTGGATGTCGGTGATCGCCGCGGGCAGCGTCGCGATCGCTCGGTTGATGTCGGTGGCGGCACTGTCCACCGCGTCGAGCAGCGTGCGCGCCTGGCCGAGCGCCGACTCCGCGGACCGGATCGCGTCGACGAGCCCGGTCTGGCGGTCCGCTGGCCGCGCCAACAGCTTCCGGGCGTTGGTGATGTTCTGGTCGGCGAAGCCGAGTCGCTGCTTAGCGGTCTCGACATTGCCCGCCACCGAAGCCAGTGCGGTATCGGCGAATTGATTGCTCAGCGCGGTCAACGCCTGCTGCGACGGTTGCAGTCGCGCGGTCAGGTCGACCATCTGCTGTGTCAACGAATCCAGTCGGGTCGGCGCGTTGATGATCAGGTCCCGCAGTTGGGCGAAGGCTTCCCGCTGGGCATCGAGTTCGCGGTCGGCCTTGGCCGCTGCCACGATCACTCGGGTCAGCAGGTCGCGGCGCTGCGCAGGAGACTCCGGAACAGCGTCGTCGAGAATCTGGCGCACGTTGAACGCCTGGGCCAGAGTTGTTTTCGCGGCGCTGACCGCCGTGCTGAACGGCGCCGTCTCACGGTCGCCGAATTCCTCGACGGCCAAAGTCAATTCGTTGTCGCTGGTGCGTACCGCGTTGTCGACATCTACCACGATCGACTTCGACAGGTCGTCGAGTGCGTCAATGGAAACCGAAGCCAGCGCGTTGGGATCAGACGGGTCGACGCGACGGGCCGCGGCGAACTCGGCCTCGCGACGCTTGCGCCGTCGCCGCCGGCTCCACAGCCACAACAACGCCACGAGGATGGCGATGATCGCCAAGGCGACCAGCAGTCCGAACATGGAGACGCCGGAGCCTGGCGCGCTCGCCGAGTTGAGTCCCTCAGCCGCTGCGACGGCCGCGCCCGCCCAGTCATTGACCCGCAGCTTCGGCTCGATCGCGTTGCGGCGGATGTCGTCGGACGTGGAGTCGCTGACGATGTCCGTAGGCACCAAGAAGGAGTAGGAGCGGTCCCGGATGGCGATCGCCAAGATGGCGTCGTCGTCGTCCAAGTCGCTTGTTCGCCTGGTTCTCTCGGCCCAGTTCTCAGCGGTGAGACCGTCGAAGCTGTCGACGTAGACGACCCACAGCCTGCTTCGGCGGTCGTTGTAGAGCTGATCGATGGCCTGCTGCACCTGGTTGACCTGCGGGCCTCTCAGCGCGTCAGCCTGATCGGTGACATAGCCCGGCAAGCGAAACGGCGGCGTGCTGCCCGCGCTGGGCGCCAGCAGGAGACCTGCCGCCGCAATCGCGAGGACCAGGCTGAACAGGCGGGCGATACGCATGCCCGCCAATCTATCGACTCGGCAAGGCGGGACAGCGGGTACGGCCAATCCGTCCTGGCAGACTGTGCGTCGGTGGCAGACAACAAGGACGCATACGACGAGTTCGACCGGCAGCGACTGGTGGTCGAGCCGCCGAAGCGTGCCGGGTTGCCGGGAACCGACACCGAACATCGCACCGATTTCGCCCGCGACCGGGCGCGGGTGTTGCACTGCGCGGCGCTGCGCCGGCTGGCTGACAAGACACAGGTCGTCGGCCCGCGGCAGAGCGACACACCACGCACCCGTCTCACGCATTCGCTCGAGGTCGCACAGATCGGCCGCGGCATGGCGATCGGCCTGGGCTGCGATCCCGACCTGGTCGACCTGGCCGGGCTCGCCCACGACATCGGGCATCCGCCGTACGGGCACAACGGTGAGCGCGCCCTCAACGAGATTTCGGATGCACACGGCGGCTTCGAGGGCAATGCGCAGAATTTCCGCATCCTGACCCGACTGGAGCCCAAAGTCCTTGACCCGCAGGACCATAGCGCGGGTTTGAACTTGACCCGTGCGGCGCTCGACGCGGTCACGAAGTATCCGTGGCAACGGGGCTCGCGAGGCAGCAAGTTCGGCTTCTACCGCGACGACGCGGCCGCCGCCGACTGGATGCGCCAGCGGGCACCGGAGTCCCGACCGTGCCTGGAAGCGCAAGTCATGGACTGGGCCGACGATGTGGCCTATTCCGTGCACGACGTGGAGGACGGAGTCGTGTCGGGGCGGATCGACTTGCGGGTGCTCGCCGACGACGATGCCGCCGCCGAGCTCGGCCGGCTGGGGGAGTCCAGCGGCATGGGCGGCGGACTACCCTCCGATGACCTGGTGTCGGCGGCCGAGCGCCTGTCCGAGCTGCCGATGGTCGCGGCCGTCGGCAAGTACGACGCCACGCTCGCCGCATCCGTCGCGTTGAAGAAGCTCACCAGCGAGTTGGTCGGCCGGTTCGCGTCAGCCGCCATCGCGGCCACCCGGGCCGCGGCCGGACCGCAACCGCTGGCTCGCTACGCCGCCGACCTTCAGGTGCCGGTACTCGTGCGGGCCGAGGTCACGGTGCTGAAAGTGCTCGCGCTGCAGTTCATCATGTCCGACCCGAGGCACCTTGAACTGCAAGCACGCCAGCGTGACCGCATCCGCCGCGTGGCCGAGTGGCTGTCGGCCGGTGCGCCCGCCACTCTCGACCCGATTTTCGTGCCCGCGTTCAACGCCGCCGCCGATGAGGGTGAGCGGCTTCGGGTGGTCATCGACCAGATCGCGTCGTTCACCGAAGGGCGATTGGAGCGGCTGGAACCCGCTCTAGACTGATTCGGTGGCCGGCCGAATCCCTGATCGCGATATCGCGGCCATTCGTGAACGAGTGCGGATCGAAGAGGTGGTCGGCGACTACGTTCAGCTGCGCCGCGCGGGAGCCGACTCGCTGAAGGGTCTGTGCCCATTCCACGACGAGAAGTCCCCGTCGTTTCATGTGCGACCCAACCACGGCCACTTCCACTGCTTCGGCTGCGGCGAGGGCGGCGACGTCTATGCATTCGTGCAGAAGATCGAGCACGTCAGCTTCGTCGAGGCGGTCGAACTGCTCGCCGACCGCGTCGGCTACACCGTCACCTATACGGGAGCGGCGACCAGCGTCCAGCGCGACCGCGGCAGCCGTAGCCGGCTGCTCGCCGCGAACACCGCCGCACAACAGTTCTACGCCGAGGCGCTGAAGTCCGACGAAGCCGCGCCCGCACGTCACTACCTGCTCGAAAGAAACTTCGACGCGGAGACCGCGGCGCGTTTCGGGTGCGGCTACGCGCCATCGGGCTGGGACACACTGACAAAGCACTTGCTGCGCAAGGGATTTGAGTTCAAGGAGCTCGAAGCCGCCGGGCTGTCGCGGGAGGGCAAACGCGGCCCGATGGACCGATTCCACCGTCGGCTGCTGTGGCCGATCCGGGTGTCCAGCGGGGAAGTCATCGGTTTCGGAGCCCGCCGGTTGTTCGACGACGACCAGAACCAGGCGAAGTACGTCAACACACCCGAAACCGTGCTGTACAAGAAGTCGTCGGTGCTGTTTGGTCTCGACCATGCCAAGCGCGATATCGCCAAGTCCCATCAGGCGGTCGTCGTCGAGGGCTATACCGACGTGATGGCGATGCACGTCGCCGGTGTGACGACAGCGGTGGCGTCCTGCGGAACCGCGTTCGGTGACGAACACTTGGCGATGCTGCGGCGACTCATGATGGACGACAACTTCTTTCGCGGCGAGCTCATCTACGTGTTCGACGGTGAC
>LZSH01000404.1 GCA_001665255.1 Mycobacteriaceae bacterium 1482268.1
ATCGGATCCTGGGCGAAGGCCCGCGGGGTGCGGCCGAGCTGTACGTGGCCCTCACCCGTGCGACACAGCGGCTCGGGGTGCTGCACGTGGGCCCCCTGCCGGCGGCCCTGCGGGGGCTCTCGGAAGCGGGGCCTACTTCCAGGCGAACACCGGTTGCTCCAGTTCGTTGACCGGGTCGTCGCGGCCTTCCAGCCCGAGCCATCGCAGCTGCAGGAGCACGGCACCGGTCGGCGCGTGAATCAGGTCGTGCCCCAAGGGAATCTGCACGACGGGCCGCGGACTTTCCGGGATCGTGATGAACCGGGGCGAGCCTTCGCGTTGCAGCTGATGCAGTCCGACCCGGTAGACGGCCACCACCTCGTCGGGCGCCGGATGCGGGTCGAGCCGTCCTCCGCCCCAGATCACCACCGGGGTGATGACGTAACCGGACCGCGTCGGGTAGTCGTCGAGCAGTCCGAGAACGTCGTCTGCGGACAGCCTGACGCCGACCTCCTCGTCCAGTTCGCGTAGCGCGGCGTCGACGACGGTTTCCCCCGGATCGAGTCGACCGCCTGGTAGTGCCCACTGGGCGGAATGCGACGACAGCCGAGTTGCCCTGCGGCACAAGAGAAACGCTGCACCGCCGGCGACGTTCACCATGCGGCCGTCGAGACCGGCCAGTGCCATTTCCCGCCCGACGTTCCAGTCGCTGACGTCCACGGGATCGACCCGGTCGTCTCCGACCTCCGAGTCGACGAGCACCACGGCGACGGCGGCGTGCCGCTTCGCCGCGTCGGTGACGGTGCGACGCTCGTGAGCTGACAGGTTGTTCCGAAGCCGATCGCGCAAGGCGTCGTCGTAGGGAATCGTCACGTGTCGACCTCCTCGGCCTCGTGGGCGGCATTGGCCGCCGCGAGCATCGCATCTATGGTGGCCGGGTCGACGTCGATGCCAGCGGCTGCGGCAAGCATGCCGGCCTTGCCGATGGGGACGGACTCGAGCATCCGGGTGACCGCGACGCCGCCGGGCAACGCCGCCGCCAGCATGGGTCCTCCGACCGGGTGGGCCATCACTTCGCCGATCGAGGATGACCGCGACAGCGGCACCCTCACGTCGTCACCGCTGACGTCGACATCGACCGAAGTCCGGATGTCACGGCTCGATGCGGCGATGTCCACGGTGTAGCGACCGCCTTCGACCACCCACGCATCGACGCGAATGTCCCAGTAAGCGAGGTCTTTTCGACGGACCGTCAGGCAGACCACGCTGCTCTCACCCGCCGCAAGGTGCATCGACGCGAACGCCTTGAGCTCACGTGGCGGCCGCTGCACTGCCCCGCCGGACAGCGAGGTGTACACCTGCACGATCTCGCGACCGGCAACTGCACCGGTGTTCGTGACCGTGACGCTCACGGCGATGTCATCGTCAGCGTCGACGGCGGCCGTGGCGTCGCCGTAGGCGAAGCTCGTGTAGGAGAGGCCGTGACCGAACGGGAACGCGACATCGATATCGCGCGCGTCGTACCAGCGGTATCCGACGAAGATGCCTTCGCCGTAGCGCACGCGCGCGAACTCACCGGGGAAGTTCAGGTAGGCGGGCGTGTCCGACAGGCGGTGCGGGATCGTCTCGGTGAGCTTCCCCGACGGATTCACGTCACCGAACAGGACGTCGGCGATCGCACCACCGCCCGCCTGCCCGAGCAGCCATCCCTCGACGATCGCGGGCACACTTTCGGCGAACGGCAGTGCGACCACGCCGCCGTTCGAGACGACCACCACGGTTTTCGGGTTCGCCTCGACGACGGCGTCCACGAGATCCAGTTGCGCTGCCGGCAGGTCGATGTGGTCGCGGTCGTAGCCCTCGGACTCTTCGTGCGCGGGCAACCCGACGAAGACGACGGCGGTGTCCGCATCGGCGGCGGCAGCGATGGCCTGTTCCCTCAGCCGCGCGTTCTCGTCGTGCGATGCGTCCTCGGCCATCGTGAACCCGGGTGAGTATCTGACCGTTCCCGTTGCCGCAGCGCGTATCTCGTCGATCGCCGTGTCGAGGCGGGTCGGTGTGACCAGCGACGAGCCCGCACCCTGATAGCGCGGCTCGGCGGCGAACACCCCGATCACGGCGATATGGGCGTTCTTCGCCAGCGGAAGGACGCCGCCGTCGTTCTTCAGCAGAACGATCGAGCGGGCGGCCGCCTCACGCGCGAGCAGGTGGTGTGCGTCGACGTCGAGTGGGACGGCATCCGGCGCGGCCCTTGCTCGCCGAACCAGGGCGAACACCCGGCCGGCTGCCGTGTCGACGTCGACCTCGGCAAGGATGCCGTTTTCGATCGCGGCGACGATCCGCTCAGCGGAGGCTTCGGATCCGGGCATGTCGAGGTCGACTCCGGCCGCCAACGAAGCAACGTGGTCGTCGACCGCGCCCCAGTCCGAAACCACCAGCCCGTCGAAGTCCCACTCGTTGCGAAGCACGTGCGTCAGCAGCCACGGATCCTGCGCTGCCGCAACACCGTTGATGCTGTTGTAGGAGCACATCACCGTCCACGGTCTTGCTTCTTCGATGACGTGTTGGAAGCCACGCAGGTAGATTTCGCGCAATGGCCTCGAGTCGACGTCGGCGCTGACGCGCATGCGGTCGTGCTCTTGATTGTTGGCCGCGAAGTGTTTGACCGACGCGCCGACGCCACGGCACTGAATGCCCGTCACCATCGCCGCGCCCAACACGCCCGAGACGACGGGGTCCTCGGAGAAGTACTCGAAGTTGCGGCCGCACAGCGGTGAGCGCTTGATGTTGATGCCCGGTCCGAGCAGTACACCGACGTGTTCGTTCACCGCCTCCGCCCCCAGCGCCGCACCGATGCGTTCGACGAGTTCCACATCCCACGAGCAGCCGAGCCCGACCGCAGGCGGGAAGCACGTGGCGGGGGTGTCGTGCTTGCGAATGCCGTGCGGCCCATCGGTCAGCATGATCGACGGAATACCGCGGCGTTCAATAGGTTTCGTATACCAGAAGTGCGTGCCGCTGGTCAGCGCCGCCCGCTCTGCCAGTGACAGGTCTGGCGGCAATAGGTGTTCTGGGGCAGTCATATCGCCGACACCGCGATACGCGACAGCGCTTCTCGTATCGAGTCGGGAATTGCCACGGCATTACGGCTGTGCCGGTCGACGAAGACGTGCACGAAGTACCCGGCCGCGACCGCCTCGTCACCTGCCTCGGTGAAGATCCCGATGCCGTACGTCACCGAGCGACGGGACAGCTTGTCGACCCGCAACCCGGCTCGCAGAGAGTCCGGGTAGGCCACCGGCCCGCGGTAGGCGCAGTGCGACTCCACCACCAACGCGATCACCGGCGAGCCGTGGATGTCGAGGCCGCCCTCCCGAATCAGGAAGTGATTGGCGACGGTGTCGAAGTAGCTGTAGTAGGTCACGTTGTTGACGTGGCCGTACAGGTCGTTGTCCATCCACCGAGTGGTGATCGGCAGGAAGTATCGGTAGTCCTGGGCGCGGTCGTCAGCGGGCATACGCGGCTTCGAAGAACCCCAGCTCGAGTTGCATCGCCCTGCGGTAGGCGGTGCGGACGAGCGTCGTGTCGTCGGCCCGATCGTCCAGCAGCCGCTCCAAGGACGCGGCGACGTCGGAGAACCCGGGATCGGCGTAGGTCTGCACCCATTGTGCGTACGGCCCGGCCTTACTCGCGTCCAGCGATGCGCCGAGCCAGGCGTACAACCGCATGCACGGTGTCATGGCCGCATAGATCACGCCCAGGTCTTGCGTCGAGGCGGTGGCGAGGAGGAATTCGGTGTAGGCCAGAGTCGCAGGCCACGGCTCGACGCCGGCCATGTCGATCCCCCACGAGGCGGCATAGGAGGCATGCAGTCCGAGCTCCTCCCGAACACCGGTGAGAAGGTCAGCCAGCGTCAGCAAGGTTGCGGTGTCCGGGCTGCGCGAGAGCGCCAACGCATAGGCGCGGGCGAATGATTCGAGGAAGAACGCGTCCTGCGCGATGTAGTCCGCGAAAAGCTCCCGCGGGAGCGATCCGTCGCCGATCCCACCGACGAACGGATGCGCAAGGACCTCGGCGGCCAGGCCGGAGTTGTCCGACCACAGCCGGGCAGACAGCGTCACGGCCGGCCGCTCAGCGCTTCAGCCAGCCTTTGACGGTGTCCAGCTCCCTGGAGGTGGACATCAGGATGTTGTCGCGGTACAGCGCGCCGCCGCTGATAGCCTCGTCGCCCTGCCACACAATGTGCACGCGGTCGGGCCGACGTAAGTAGTAGTCGCTGCGATCGGCGTCCCGATGCTGCCAACCGGCTTGCGCCGCGAGCTGGGACACTTCCTGGCGCTCGCCAACCGACGTCATGGACGTACCTCCTCTATCGCCCGCGTACGTTATCCAATCCTTGCCCACCGGCGATAACGGCGCAGGTCAGTGCTCAAACCCGAGTTTCTCAATCGTTATTCAGGTTTGTCTCAATTGTCACACGGGTACCACAGGTAACAGTGGTGGAGGTAGCCACCACGGCTCCATAACCGAAGAAAGAGATGAATGGACCACGTTGATGAACACTGTCCTGTACTTCCATCCCGACGGCACCGCCTATGAAACCCGCGCCTACAGCAAGGCAGACATCGCCCAACTGGTCAGCGACCGTGGGCTTCAATGCTTGACCAGCGCTGACCGGCAGTTCGACTTCTGGTTCAGCCCTTCGATGGCGCCCTGTCAGCGCGGGGCGAACCGAACCGCGACCGAACTCCTGCTGGCCACCTCCAATTTCACTGCCAAGACGGTGCCGCTGCTGCGCGGCTGTGTCGTCGTTGCGACCCACGATTCCGACGGCGACCTGGACGGACTGAGCTGGACACAGTTGGATCTGCTCGTCCGCAGATGCCGCTCGCTGACCAAGCGCGACGACCGGGTGCTCGACCGCCGGATCGTGCGCGATGCGCGCCGTCAACGGCGCCGCACGGAAGCAGCTGCGCCTGCCGGCGCGCGCCGTGGGGCAAGGTCCCGCACTCCCGTCGCTCACTGAGCCCTGTCGAGGCCCCGGCGTGGCTAGTGTTCAGCCATGAGCCTGGTCACCTATGAACTAGCCGATCACGTCGCCACCATCACTCTCAATCGCCCCGAGGCGCGCAACGCCATCAACGGCGCGCTCCGCCAGGAGATCAACGGGGCCTGGGAGCGATTCCGTGACGACGAGGACGCCTGGGTGGCGATCCTGGCGGCAAACGGCGACGTCTTCTGCGCCGGAGGCGATTTGAAGGATTCCGAGGGTACGGTTGGCACCTTCGGCGGCACCTTCTGGGAGAAGCCGACGATCAACTCGTTCGAAAGCGGGATGGAACTCTTCAAGCCGACGATCGCCGCTGTGCAAGGCCCGTGCATCGGCTACGGGCTGACCGGAGTTCTGTTCTGCGACTTCGTCATTGCCAGCACGGCCGCGACGTTCTCGTTCCCCGAGGTGTCGCTCGGGATGCCCACCGTCGTCGGCGCGATTCGGATGCCCGAACGCGTCCGGTGGGCCGATGCGATGGAGTTGCTGTTGACCGGCAAGCCGATGACGGCGCAGCGCGCCAAGGAAATCGGTCTGGTGTGGCGGCTGGTCGAGCCTGAGGACTTGCAGTCGGAGGCGCGGTCATGGGCGCGCACGTTGACCGAGGCGGCCCCGCTTGCGCAACGCGCCACCAAGGAGATCGCCTGGCGCACGGCCGACATGGGGTGGATCGAGTCCGTCCGATTCGGGGAGACGATGCGCAAGGTGGCGGCGGCGACGGAGGATGTCTCCGAAGGAATTCTGGCCTGGCGCGACAAGCGCCGGCCAACGTGGCGCGGACAGTGAGCCCGCGCGAATTAGGTCGTGCCGCGGCCGAAATACAGTTCTTGGGTGGCGATGCACACGAGCTGACCCGCCCGGTTGTACATCGTCGAGGTGGTCAAACCCCGGCCCGCGATGCCGCTGGGTGAAAACTGGTCGGACAGAACCCAATCCGAGAGATCCACCGGCCGGTGGAACCACAGCGCGTGGTCGATGAGCGCGTTGAACGTGCTGACCGGTGTCGCGCGCCGCATACCGAGCGCCGCCTCGACCATGGTGGTGCCCGACAGATAGGTCAGCAAGCAGCTGTGCAGCACCTCGTCGGCCGCTACCGGCTCGGCGGGCCGCCACCACATGCGCAGCCGCGGAGACGGCGCGGGTTGGTCGAGCGCCAGGCGCGGCGGCGCGTCGACGTAACGCCGGTCGAAGGGTTGCGGACGAACCCAGTGACCACCCAATTCCTCTGCGTAGTCGGCTAACTGCTCCTGCGCCGGTGTGAGGGAATCGGGATCGGGAACATCGGGCTTTGGCACCTGGTAATCCAGCGACTCGAGCGGTTCACTCAACGACACCAGCGCTTCGAGAAGGATCTGGCCGTCTTGACGTGCCGTCACCTGACGGGTCGACAGGGTGCCACCGTCGCGCGCCGGGTCGACGTGCAGGTCGACCGGATGGCGGGCGTCGCCGGCCCGCACGTAGTAGACGTGCACGCTGTGCGGTGTGCGGCCGGGAGCGGTCCGACTCGCCGCCATCAGCGCCTGGCCGGCGATGTGGCCTCCGACGATGTGGTGGGCGGGATTGTCCAGTTGAATGGCGACGAAGTGGTGGTCGTCGCGGCGTTCCACCTCGAGGGTCGCGATGATGTCAGCCAACGACGGCCAGCGGTAAGTCACCGTGGCATCATGCCTGCGGCCAGATGCGTCAGCGCAGCCACTCCCGCAGACGTTCGTAGACCTGCGGGTTGTTCAGCAGGTCGAAGTGGTGCAACCCCGTCAGCACCAATCCGTTCTCCTCCTCGAAAGGGATCCGCCGGCGTCGGCCGCGGCCCGAAGCGCTGTGCGGACGGACCAGATGGTCGCCGAGCACCTTGCCGACAGCGGTCGGCGCGGCCGTCGTCGCGACGAAGTAGTACGAGGCGTGAGGAAGGAACGGCACTTCGCCGCATCGGTCAAGGAGGAACTCGTCGGGATCCGTCTCACGCCAGTCGTCGTCGACCAGCGCACCGAACCGCAGGTCTTTGATTCCGTCGCTGCGCAGGTTGAGAAACTCTGCTACGGAACGCGTTTCACGAAGCTTGCTCATCGCCCACGATGCTGCGTTGACGCCCTTCTCCAGATCCGCGCCCAGATGCGGCGATCCGAGACAGACCACTTGGCGCACCGCTCGCGTCCAGCGTCGGTTCTGCTCGTGGCCGTAATGGCACGCGCTGCGCACGACCAATCCGCCCATCGAGTGCCCGACCAATGCAATGCTGGTCAGGGGGACCGGCCAGACCTCGACCAGCCGGGTCAGCAGTTCGTCAAGGTGGTGGCCGTTGGTCGAGATGTGCAGCCCCGTGTTGTAGCGGATCGCAACGGGCGTGTAGCCGCGCTCGGCACCGAGTCGCTCGCCGTACCACCGGTCGTCGGCTGTTTGCGCGGGACCTTCGGTCGGCCGGGGTGGGCGCCGCCACGAACTTTCCGTTTGGCACAGCCCGTGCACGAACACCGCCAGCCGCTCAGTCGGTCGCGGATAGGCGGCGCTCACTGCCTCAGACGTCAGCGCGACGGCGCGTCCCGCCACTCGCACGGCCATCGCGGTGGCCAGCCCGTTGCCCTTAGCGGCGAGCTCGTCGCCGTAGATTCCGTTGAGCGCCGCGATCAACTCCGCCGCGCGCGGATGCTCGTCGAGCGGCGCATCATCATCGACCGCCGTGTTGGCAGCGAGCGAACCGAGGGCCGGTGGCAGCCGCCGGCCTGCCACGTCGAGCCCGCCATAGACCATCCCGCTGATCGTGTTGTGGACGATTTCAACGGGCTTGGCGACAGGTCCGATGGACGAGAACACGCGTCCGGCGATGCCGGCGTGCATGCCACGGACAACGCTGTTGAGGACGGTCAATCCCTCTGCGGCCACGCCGCCGAGAGCTTTTACATCGGTGGAACGCATGCCGATCGGTATACCCAAACCCTGCGCACAACGCGCAAAAGAACTTTATCGCTGCTTGCGCGGGCAGTGCGCACAAGCGCGACGCCGTCGGCGGACCTCCGTAATTTCGAAGCCACCCACACAACAGCCCTCGATTACGGAGCAACCGATGACAATTCTGGCCCTGCGGGAGCGAGCCGTTCTTCCGTCCCGGCGAATCATCGGAGTTCTGCTTCTTGTCAGCCCACTCGAACAGATCGCCTTCGACATCTACACTCCCGCGCTGCCCGAGATCACCGAGCATTTCGCGGCGTCCAACGCGCTGGTGCAGAACACGGTCACCGCTTATGTGGTGGGCATGGCACTGGTGGTGTTGCCCGCCGGCCTGATCGCGGATGCGATCGGACGCAAGCGCGTGCTGCTGGCCGGATTGGCGTTGATGACGCTGACGAGCATTGGCTGCGCGCTGGCGAGCAGCCTGCCCATGATGATCGGCCTGCGCTTCCTGCAAGGACTTGGCGCCGGGACCTGCCTGTTGTTGGCCGCGACGGTGGCGGCGGACTGTTTTCGAGGCGCAAAGCTGGTCTCTGTTTTGGGATTGCTTGGCGCGGCTTGGGGTTCGGCACCCGTGATCGCGCCGGCGGCGGGCGGTGTCATCGCCGAATTCGGGTCCTGGCGATTGGTGTTCGTGGTCCTGGCGATGCTGACTACGACGGTCACCCTCCTGGTGGCCACGCTGCTGCCGGAAACGCTGACGCCGCAGCACCGTTCGACGATAGATCTGCAGATCGCGACCGCGGTGCTGAGAGACGCGTTGCGTCACCGGGCATTCGTTGCCTTTGCGACGATGTTCGGCCTCGTCGCGGCCACGCAGGCGGTTTTCGGAGTCGTCGGCCCCTTCCTGTACCAGGTTGGGCTTGGATTCCCCACTGCCACCTACGGTTTCATCGCGCTCGGGGTGGGCGCCGCGAACTTCGTCGGCGCGGCTGGGTGCGGGCCATTGGCCCAACGAACGACCACGCGGCGGTTGGCGATTGGCGGCTCGGTGGTGCTGGCACTAGCAGGCGCCGTCATGCTGGCGTCCGCGCAGACGGTCGGCCTGTCGGCGTTGGCGATCACCGTGGGCGCCGCGGTGGCGCTACTGAGCATCGGTGTCCTCGACCCATTGACCAAGGGTCTGGCCATGGGTGTCTTCTCCCGCAACATCGGGCTGATCACCGGATTGCTCAGCACCTTCTGCTACGGGTCGATCGCTCTTGCGATGGCGCTGATGTCGTGGCTGCCCGAGCGGTCGCAGGCACCGCTGGGCTGGTTTTACGTCGCGGCGGCGACCGGGTTGGTGATCGTGTTGATGACGACGGTGAACCGGAAGGGCGAGGGTCCGTCGCGACACGATCGTGCAGATGAGGTGTTCCATCGGGATCTCGGGTGATGAGTCCCCGTTCGTCGAACGCAGACAGCCATCCTTCCATGGGCCAGCTACCCCACCGCCGGTGAAAGATGCGTGCGTTGCGCACGATGTCTTCCAGGTGGCGTACAGGCGGGTCTTCGACGTCATGATGCTGATGGAAGGCATGCGCACCGCCGACCCAACGCATCGGAACACCGTGAGTCATGGCGCACTGCGCGAAGTCGGTGTCCTCGCCGCCGTAGCCTTCGTAGTCTTCGCAGAAACCGCCGATTCTGCACCACGTCTCCGCGGTGACAGCGAAAGACAACGACCAGAAGAGCGCGTAATCGGTTGTGCGGCCGACGGTACCGTCGGGCGGCCACGGCCGCGCGGGGTGCGGACGAACCCTACCCTCGAGCTCGCAGAGCTCGTATCCGGACGGCCCCGCCGGCGGCAGATAGGTGACGGGACCACACAGCAAGGCGTGCCGGTGCTCGACGTGTTGAGCTGCCCAGTGATAACGGTCGATCAATTCGGTAGACGGAATGCAGTCGACGTCGAGGAAGATCAACAATTCGGCATCGGTTTCAATGGCGCTGTGCGCACCCGCATTACGTGCTTTCGCAAGCGGTAAGGGCGCCGCGCCGGGGCACTCGACAACGTCTGCCGTGTGCCGTTCCTGCTGCAGCAGCGTTGCAGCCGCGGGGTCGCCGAGCGCCACGACAACATGCACGTCGCAAGACCGTGTGCCGCGCCGCAGACCGCGAATCTGGTTGCGCAGGTGCTCATGTCGGCCGTGCACCGTGGTGATGACTCCGGTTTTCATCTGCGGGCCCTGCCTTTGTGGCAACGGACGGCGGTCGCCTCTATGGCCGCGGCGGCCCGGCCCGCCGCACCCCGAACCTGCCATTGCCGCCAATGCCGAGGATCAGAGGCGCAAGCGCGACGAAGCAGAGCGGGCCAGTCATCGCTGGACGGCCACTGCGCGGTGGTCACCGCCAATCCCTGCCGGTGCAGCATGGTCGCAGTCGCGTGCTGTTCATTGAAGGGCCGGTGCTGCGGGACGATGACGGCGGGACGTCTGGCGGCCGCGATATCCGCGACGCTGCTCTGACCGGCATGGCTGACCACGACGTCGGCCCGACAGAGATGTGGCCACGGGTCCTCGGCCCACTGTCCCGACGCACCGCCTAGGGCCGTGCAGGCATCGCCGAGGGCGTCAGGGCGTTCCGCTTCTCCAAACGCATCGGCGGCACCACCCAGCACCAAGACCCGCAGGCCTTGTACTGCTTCGGATTCCGCTGCGGACACCGTCGGGGTTCGATCTTCGAAGCGGCTGATACCTCCGACATAGCTGGTCTTGTGCGCATGGGCCTGCAGCCAGTGTGGTGTGTTCAGCTTCGCGGGCCAAGCGGCGATGATGTGGTCTGCTACGCGGTGTACGAGGACGTGCGGGGCATCGGTTCGTTCGCCGGGCAGCGCCACCACTACCGTGGGAATTCCCAACAGCCGCAGGAAGAGTGCGACTTCGACGGACACGTCGACCACGCATGCCTCGGGCTGTGCATCGGCGACCCACTGCGCCACGGTGTGCATGCGCGCGCTGAAGCCGGGGTCGTGGTGAGGTGCCCAGTGCAGCGCTCCGTGTGCCGTCGGCTCCCAAACCTGCCCGGCCTGGTCGTCACGCGGAAGCTTGATGACCGCCGAAAACGGATGTTGTTGTGGCACAGTCGCTGACGTCAACGCCGTCACGGGTCTGCGCATGTGAGCGGCGACGCTGACGGCTCGTGCGAGGTGGCCGTGCCCCTGGTGGTGAATGTAGTAGCCGATCATCGGTGTCATCGCCCTTGGCTGAGATCATTTGTCGATAGAGAGTCAGGTACGCCGCCACCATGGCGGATGCCGAGCAGCGGCGCACGGCATGTTCGTGAACCGGTTGCCGGGGCAGCTGCGCGGCGACGGGAATCGCGGCGGCCAGCGCCGCGACATCGCCGGGTGGCACCAGGCAACCTGATTGAGGTGTGACGAGCTCGGAAATGCCGCCCCGGTCGAACGCGACCACCGGTGTGCCGCAACACATCGCCTCGGCCACCACAAGCCCGTAGGGCTCGTCCCAAGTCGGAGTCACCAACGCCACGGCGGCCTGCCCGACGAGTTCGGCCAGGTCCTTCTGCGTGAGATGGCCGGCGTAGGACACCCCGTCGCCCAGGTGCGGGTTGATGTATCCGGTGAAGTACCGGGGGTCGGAAATGGGTCCGGCCAACGTCAGGGCACGGCCGGCGCGGCGGGCCGCCTCGATGGCTAGGTGAGGCGCTTTCTCCGGCGTGATGCGACCGAACCAGACGACGGACCCGCCGCCCGGACCGAGCGGCCAGCACCGTTCGTCGATCCCGTTCGGCACGACCGTGAACGGGCCGCCGATCGGTGCCCAGGCTGCGGCGGTATGCCGGGACACCGCTACGAAGCTGGTCCCGCGGCCGCCGGTCGCTCTGAAGGCCGATTCGAGCCAGGGAGTGGGCGGTGTGTGGACCGTAGTGACCATCGGCGTCGGCAAGCTAGGCGCCATCGCCACCGGCAGATAGTGCAGGCTGTGGTTGTGGATGATGTCGAATGCGTCGGCATGTGCGTCAGCCAGCTGCAGCATCAGCGCCATGTATGCGTGATGCTCGGCCATGAAGCTCTCGGCCGGCATGGACACATCTGAACGGGCTGCCGGGCTCAGCTCCAACTCATGCATCTCCAGAAATGTGCACCTCAGCGAGGCATCGGAGTCCGGGGCTGCGAACAGCGCGACCTCATGCCCCTGATCGGCAAGGGCCCTCGCCAGATGCCACACGTGGGCCTCCAGTCCGCCGGCGAAGGGTTGGCGGATGGGAAACCTGCAGGAGGCGATCAAGGCGATCCGCAGCGGCTCCTTCATGGGAGGACAGTTTCGTAGAGGCTGCGATGTGCGTCGGCCAGCAGCCTTCGCTCGGCGAACCGCTGGGCCCACGTGGCGCGGGGAGCCATCCTGCCGCTGTCCCAGCGGGCGTAGGCGGATT
>LZSH01000405.1 GCA_001665255.1 Mycobacteriaceae bacterium 1482268.1
CGCCAAAACGTCGTCCACCGGTGCCGACCAGGCTGGTCGATGTGGCCGGCCATGTCCGGCGCAGTCGATAGGCTGGCGCCCACCGGGGGTTTCCATGGTTGCGGTCGGAGGCAGGTGCTGATGGGGCGTGGACGTCGGCTGGATGCGTCGGCCCTGCGTGACTGGGCCCACACCGCCGTCGGCGACCTGATCGCCCATACCGACGAGATCAACCGGCTGAACGTCTTCCCCGTGGCCGATGCCGACACGGGAACCAACATGCTGTTCACGATGCGCGCGGCCTGGGCGCAGGCCGACGCCACGGCAGCCGGCGACGCGGCGACGGTCGCCGCGGCCTTGGCCCACGGCGGGCTGCACGGCGCGCGAGGCAACTCCGGGGTGATCCTCTCGCAGATCCTGCGCGGCCTCGACGACGTCGCGGCCGAGGCCGCCGCCGAGCGGGGCGGCGAGTTGGCAGACATCGACGGCCGTGTGCTCGCCGCTTCGCTGCGCCATGCCGTCGGGCTCGTCGTGACGTCGATGGGGAGTTCGGTGCCGGGCACCATCGTGTCGGTGCTGCAGGGCGCCGCAGATGCGGCCGAGGATTCCGTCAACGGGGACGCCGACCTCGGCGATGTGGTGACCGCTGCGGCGGATGCGGCGGTCACCGCATTGGACAAAACAATCGACCAACTCGACGTGCTGACGGATGCGGGCGTCGTCGACGCCGGCGGTCGCGGGCT
>LZSH01000406.1 GCA_001665255.1 Mycobacteriaceae bacterium 1482268.1
AGCATCTCGGCGGGCTCGTCCTCGTTGCGGCGCAACCGGGCCCGCACACGTGCCACCAGCTCCTTCGGCTTGAACGGCTTCATCACATAGTCGTCGGCGCCCGACTCGAGGCCGAGCACCACATCGACGGTGTCGGTCTTGGCCGTCAACATCACGATGGGCACACCGGAGTCGGCGCGCAGCACGCGGCACACGTCGATCCCGTTCAAGCCGAAGGAGCTGGTGGCACGTGTGCGGGCCCGGTTGCGCCGCAACGAGGACGAGCCCGCCGAGATGCTGTCGATCGCTGACGTCGACATCGATGTGCCCGCCCACAAGGTGACCCGGCAAGGCGAGCAGATTTCGCTGACGCCACTGGAGTTTGACCTGCTGGTGGCGCTGGCACGGAAACCGCGGCAGGTGTTTACTCGTGATGTGCTTCTCGAACAGGTGTGGGGTTATCGGCACCCCGCGGACACCCGTTTGGTGAACGTGCATGTCCAACGTTTGCGGGCCAAGGTCGAGAAGGATCCTGAGAATCCGCAAGTCGTGTTGACTGTTCGAGGAGTGGGATACAAGGCCGGACCTCCGTGAGTTTCCACGGCTCAGCCGTGGGCGTGATCTGGCGCGGCT
>LZSH01000407.1 GCA_001665255.1 Mycobacteriaceae bacterium 1482268.1
GTTGGCGTCCGTCTGGTTCGGCACATCCGGAGGTACCTGGATAGTGGCGGTGCCGCGTGCGTTCTCGTAGACCCCGGTGCCGCCGACTATCGACTGGGGGACCGTATCGCCGCGGACAAACAGCGCGGCGGTGTCGGCGACGCCCTGGATGACAATCTGACCGCCGCCGAGATTGAGCGTGCCGTTGCACGCCTGCTGGCCGGCCGTCTCGTTGCCGGTCAACGTGGTGCAACTGCCGCCGATGGTGCCCAGGAACATGCCGCCGGGGCGGTCGAACACATCGCCCGCGAAGATGAATTGGTCCCCTGGCCCGGGGCCTGACGCACCGAGGTCCACGCTGTGTTGCACAGTGTCGTGCTCGAAGAGATTCAGGGTGGTGTCGGCCGACGCGGTCGGGGCACAGGCAAGCCCGATGCTAGCTACCGCCACAGCTAGGACCTGTTTTGCGAATTTGCTCATCTGTCCTCCCCTGCCGTGAGTTAGCTGAACATACGCCTTCGGGGTGCGATTTGCGCCGACTTCTGCGGTTCGAGCCAAGCGCGCACTACACTGCCGATGTTTACGGACACGTCAATTTCGACCAAAGGCAGGACATGATTCGCGCTCTTGTCGTCGCAGCGGCTATCGGCACCGCTGCCCTAGGTCTGGCTCCGGTGGCTTTTGCCCAGTCGCCTTACGCCAACTGCACTGAGCCCACAAAGATGGGCGCTGGGACATTCCCAAGGGTGACGATGCCTACTGGCCTGCAGGAGATCGCGACCAAGACGGCATTGCCTGCGAGAGCTGACCAATCACGACAGAACTGTGCGGTCCCCCCGGGCTCCTTCGAAATCGCCTAGGACAGTTTCTGCTAATTGCGGCACCCAAATGTGATTATCCCCGAACGCACATGTTGCGTCAGGCGCCGCCGCCCCCACCCCAACCGCCCCCACCGCAACCGCCGCCACAGCTCGCGGAGCCGCCACCGCAGCCCCCGCCTCCGCCGCCGCGGTGGGGCTCGCTGTCGTCCTTGCCCGCCGCCCAGATATTGCGCTTTCTGAGCTGAGACCCCACTGCGGCCACCGCCAGGGGCACCCCGGTGAGCGACAGCACGACCACCCAACCCAGGGCTGCGTCAGTCATAAGCGAAAGCTACGCCCGATCGCCCCTGCCGAACAGAACTGTGCGGTCCCGCGCGGGCTCCCCTCCCGACGGGACCGCACAGTGGTCTGTGATCGCTAAGCGCCCCACGCGCTGGCCGCGCGGCGGTCAGTGGTCGCGACGTCATCTGCGCCGTCGCGCACTGCGTTGCCGAGCTTGAACAGAATCTCGTTCAGAGCGGCGGCCGCCTGGTCCCATTTGGCTTGCTCCACCCGATAGGCCTCCGCCGCCTCCCTGGTCCAGACTTCTTGCAGCGGTGCGATCTGTGCCCGCAGGTCGTCGAGTGCGGCGTTGAGTCGGGCCGACGTGTTGTGGATTTCCTGCCGGACGGTGTGTTCGATCTCGTCGAAGTTGTACGACAGGACCGGTTCCATGCTCATGCTCCTTCGAGATCGGCGCCGACGGCGCCGATCTGGTGGGAATGACTTTCGGCGACCTCGCGTAGCGCTCTTTCGTTGAGGCGCATCGTCTCCGCGATCCGCTGCAAGGCGACGTGCAGCCTGCTCGACTCAGCGTTCCACCGGTCGACGACCTCCCTGAACCGCATTGCGGCCACGCCTCCCCACACCGACGGTGGCACGCTGCTCATCTGTCCGATGAACGACTGCAGCATGGCCCGCAGTTCGTCATTGCGGGTATCAACCTTGCCCGCGACAGCTGTCATGAGGTCGAAGTCGGTATTGAGCGATCCACCTACGGGTGTCGACATCTGAACCCTTTCCTGTTTTCCCATCGATATGTGTTTTCGACGGAGCAGAAGCGTGTTTGGTTCCGCACATCAGACAACTGCGTGGGCGGACCGGATGGCTTCGTCGCAGGCGTCGCGGACGAGGTGCTCACCGCCCGGCGCGCTCTGACAGCCAATACCGATCCGGACGGCGTCGTCGACGAACACTGCCCACTCGATCTGGCGGTTCTGCCGGGTCTCTCGATACGTGACAGCGGCCCGGTCCGCACGGCGGCCGTCGGCAATGAAGTCGCCGAACACTCCTGGCTGCTGGTCGTCAAGGGCGGTTTGCAACGCTGCGGCCGTCGCGGCCAGCGGCTCTCCGCCCGGCACCTGCGACTGGGTGACCAGAACCGCGGCCGACTCGTCCGGCGTCCTCACCACCACCCTGGCCGATCCCGGTCCGGTCGTGACGCGCCGCACCGTCCACAGCGCAGGAACCTTCAACGCCACCCTGCCTTCGACCAACACCGTCATCGGCATCGCCGTCGCGGCGGATTCATCAGTCTCGGATACCAGGCCGACCCCGGCGCAAAGCATGGTCACCGACGTGGCGAGGGCAGCCAGCACCACGCTCCTACCACCACGTCGCCCGCTTGGCGGTCCGAAGGTTTCCCGAGTCCGCCGATCACACGTGGAAGCCAACTCCCAGTCAAGCGAAACCGGAGTGACCGCAATGCCTTTCACCCGAAGACACTTCGAGACTGCTTCGGCCAGCCCGTCGGCCCCCGTCACACCGACAGGCGCGTGGACCAGCACCGTGACGGCTGCGCCAATGCTGTCGACGACGGCACTGGCGACATCCGCCGTTGAGCCGAGGCGCGGATCGACGTTGACGACACTGCCGTCCCGCGAAACCGCGACGAGGTCCGTCGCGATCTCCACGATCGTCGGCACTCCGGACTGTTGACGGGGAACCACGTCCGCACGTTGCAACACAGTGACTTTCGCTGATCTGCTGGACGCGGCTGCCTCTACCCGTTCGATCCACGGCGCCGGCCACCATGTCGGGCAGACCAGAACGGTGACGTCGGCGCGCTCAGGCAATGCGCACCGAAACACCTCACGCCATATGGCGTCGACGGCTACCGGCTGCTCATCGAGTAGCGCGATCTCGTCGTCGATGCAGTCCAGCGCTGTCGACGCCAGATCCGTTGCCACACAGCCCGGACCGCGCACCGCGCCCGGACCGACTTCGACAACACATGCGCTCAAACCGGCTCGCTCCACGCAATCTGGACGAGTTGTTCGGGATGGGACCGACTGACGAGCGTCGCTCGACCCGGCGGCAATAACGACGGACGAACGGAACCGAGCAGCACGCCATCCTCCGGACTGGCGCTCATCATCAGGCCCATGCAACCCACGTCTCGCAGCCGGGTCAGCACCGGATCGAACATCGCTCGTGCCGCTCCACCTGAGCGCCGCGCCACCACGACATGCAGACCGAGATCTTTTGCGTACGGGAGGAAGTCGGCCAGCGGGGCGAGTGGATTGACCCCGCTCGGTGGTGCGATCAGATCGTAGTCGTCGATCACGATGTAGATTTCGGGACCCGACCACCACGAGCGCGTGCGTAACTGCAGCTGGGTGATGTCGGCCCCGGGCATTCGGGAGTGCAGCTGTTCCATCACGGTGGCCAACTGCGGCGTCAGCGCTTGCGCCGAGGCGGCATAGCCCGCAAGGTGCTCCGACTCGACGACACCGAGCAGCGTCCGTCGAACATCGATGAGCAACAGCTGCGCAGTATCCGGCGTGTTGGTCCGGATGACCTCACGGCAGAGTGTGCGCAGCGTGGCCGTCTTTCCGCATTCACCCTGCCCGAGGACGATGAGATGCGCTTCAGCCGCGAAATCCAATGCTAGCGGCAGTAGTTCGAGCTCGCCGAGGCCCAGCGCGATCTGCGTCGCGGGGCGGGCGTCCGGTAAGCCAGCGATCACTGCGGCGTAGTCGACCTGCGTCGGTAGGACCTGAATCGCCGACGCGACGCGTTGTGCGTATCGCGACCTCAGCCCGTCGGCAGCGGCAGCATCGAACCGCGGTACCGCGATAACGAATTCGCGCCCGTCGCGGGTGATCCCCCGACCGGGCGGGCACTGCACCAGTTGCCGCGCGCGCTTGCGGTCCATCTCCGATTCCGCCGGATCGCCGAGTCGCAATTCGATGCGGGTGCCGATCTGGTCCTTGAGCGCCGGACGGATCTCGGCCCACCGCGAAGCCGATACCACCACGTGAATGCCGTACGACAGACCCTGGGATGCGAGTGCGGTGATCGACGCCTCCAAGGTGTCGAATTCGTGCCGAACGGCGGCCCATCCGTCGATGACGAGAATTACCTCGCCGTATGCATCGCCCATAACGCCAGAGCTGCGTTGCGTCTCTCTGGCTCGCAGAAGCGATTCCAATTGCGCGACGGTTCGCCGAACAAGATCGACGTCGCGGCGGGTGGCCACCGAGCCGACATGCGGCACCGATCGCAGTGAGGACAACGCGCCGCCACCGAAGTCGAGGCAGTAGACCTGTACATCACGAGGATCATGAGTCTCGGCCAAGGCCAGGATCAGTGCGCGCAGCGCCGTCGACTTTCCTGACTGCGGGCCGCCGACAACAGCCACATTGCCTGCGGCCCCGGTGAGTTGGGCTACCAACAGCTCGCGGCGCTGCTCGAACGGACAGTCGATGAGACCGAGTGGCACGGTGAGGGCAAGACGCGGACCGGCATGCTGCAAAAGAACGGCGAGATCGGGTGATTCCGCAAGCGGAGGCAGCCACACCTGATAGGCACGTGGCCCGCCGCCCTGAAGTTGCTCGACGACGGTGTCCAATACCGTTCGACAACTTCCGCCACTGTGCTCCTCCTCGAATGTGACGCGGCCCGCCGGCGCCGCGGTGAACAGCTGCGGCAACGTCGCAAAACTTGTGGACCGAAACGGTCTGCGTTCGCATGGACCGGACACAAACGTCGTCTGGAAGCGAACCGGCTCAGCGGCAGAGGTTTTCAGATATGCCGCGCCCGGCGTGCCCGGAAGATGGTAAGCGTCGGGAACTCCCAAGACCGAGCGTGATTCGCTGGCGGAGAAGGTTTTCAGACATACCCGATAGGACAGGTGTGACTCCAGGCCGCGCAGCCTGCCCTCGTCCACTCGCTGGCTGGCCAGCAGAAGATGCATACCGAGCGACCGTCCCAGCCTGCCAATCGCGATGAACAGGTCGATGAAGTCGGGCTGTTGAGCGAGCAACTCCGAGAATTCGTCGACCACGATGAACAATGTCGGCAACGGAGTCAGCCCGGCGCCCCGTCTGCGCGCG
>LZSH01000408.1 GCA_001665255.1 Mycobacteriaceae bacterium 1482268.1
CTTCGCTAGCTTGGCCCAGCAGGGCTACTTCGACGACACCACGTGTCACCGGCTGACCACCGCGCCGCAGCTGGGAGTGTTGCAGTGCGGCGACCCGACGGGAACGGGTACGGGCGGGCCCGGTTACCGCTTCAACAACGAGTACCCGACCAACCAGTACCGGCTTTCCGACCCGGCGCTCCACACGCCGGTGAAGTATCCGCGCGGCACACTGGCGATGGCCAACGCGGGCTCCGGCACCAACGGCAGCCAGTTCTTCCTGGTCTACGGGGACTCGATGCTGCCGCCGACGTACACCGCGTTCGGCACGATCGACGCCACCGGGCTGGCCACGCTGGACAAGATCGCCGCCGCGGGCGTCGACGGTGCTGGCGACGACGGCAAGCCGGCGATGACCGTGACGATCAACTCGATTCGGCTGGATTAAAACCGTCGCTGAGCGCGGCGCCGAACCGAGTGGATTGTGAATCTGACGACGAAATCACGCCGAAACCGTCGTCACATTCACACATGAGCCGGTGTGGTGCTTCTCAGGCGGCGCTCGTAACGCGGTAGACGTCGTAGACGCCTTCGACATTGCGCACCACGCTGAGCACGTGGCCGAGGTGCTTGGGATCACCCATCTCGAAGGTGAACCGGCTGATCGCCACCCGGTCGTTGGAGGTCGTCACCGACGCCGAAAGAATGTTGACCTTCTCGTCGGCCAGCACACGCGTCACGTCGGACAGCAGCCGGTGCCGGTCCAGCGCCTCCACCTGAATCGCGACGAGGAACACCGACGATGGCGACGGCGCCCACTTCACGTCGATGATCCGCTCGGACTGCTGCTGCAGCGACGAGGCGTTGGTGCAGTCGGTGCGGTGCACGCTGACCCCACCACCACGGGTGACGAAGCCCATGATGTTGTCCCCCGGCACCGGGGTGCAGCATTTCGCCAGCTTGGTCAGCACACCCGGCGCGCCCGGCACCGCGACACCGACATCGTCGGTGCTGCGATGGCGCACCGGCATCGTCGCCGGGGTGGACCGCTCGGCCAGTTCGTCGGCCGCTTCGTCGTCGCCACCGAGCTGAGCCACCAGCCGCTGCACGACGTGGCGCGCCGACACATGGCCCTCACCGACCGCGGTGTAGAGAGCCGAGACATCGGCATAGCGCAGCTCACGTGCCAGCGCCGCCACCGCCTCGGCATTCATCAAGCGCTGCAACGGAAGTCCGCCGCGGCGCACTTCGCGGGCGATGGCGTCCTTGCCGGACTCCAACGCCTCCTCGCGACGCTCCTTGGCGAACCACTGCCGAATCTTGGCCTTCGCGCGCGGTGACACCACGAACTGCTGCCAGTCCCTCGACGGCCCGGCGTTGGCGGCCTTGGACGTGAAAACCTCGACCACTTCGCCGTTTTCGAGCCGGCGCTCCAGCGCGACCAACCGGCCGTTGACGCGCGCGCCGATACAGCGGTGGCCGACCTCGGTATGTACCGCGTAGGCGAAGTCCACCGGCGTCGACCCCGTCGGCAGGGTGATCACGTCACCCTTCGGCGTGAACACGAAGATCTCCTGCACGGCGAGGTCGTAGCGCAGCGACTCGAGGAACTCGCCGGGGTCGGCAGCCTCCCGTTGCCAGTCGAGCAGCTGGCGCATCCACGCCATCTCGTCGATCTCGGCGGCCGCGTGTCCCGACGGTAGTCCGTTGCGGCCCTTGGCCTCTTTGTAGCGCCAGTGCGCAGCAATGCCGTACTCGGCGGTGCCGTGCATGTCATTGGTGCGGATTTGCACCTCCAGCGGTTTGCCCTCGGGACCGACCACCGTGGTGTGCAGCGACTGGTACACCCCGTACCGCGGTTGGGCGATGTAATCCTTGAACCGGCCCGCCATCGGCTGCCACAGCGAATGCACCACGCCCACAGCGGCATAGCAGTCGCGGATCTGGTCACACAGGATGCGGACACCGACGAGGTCATGGATGTCGTCGAAGTCGCGGCCCTTGACGATCATCTTCTGGTAGATCGACCAGTAGTGCTTCGGCCGACCCTCGACGGTGGCGGTGATCTTCGACTTCGCAAGCGTGGCATTGATTTCCGAACGGACCTTGGCCAGATAGGTGTCGCGCGACGGCGCCCTGTCGGCCACCAGACGCACGATCTCCTCGTACTTCTTCGGATGCAGGATAGCGAACGCCAGATCCTCCAGCTCCCACTTGACGGTCGCCATGCCCAGCCGATGAGCAAGTGGCGCAATGACTTCCAGCGTCTCGCGGGCCTTGCGGGCTTGCTTCTCCGGCGGCAGGAACCGCATCGTGCGCATGTTGTGCAGCCGGTCGGCGACCTTGATCACCAGCACCCGAGGATCGCGGGCCATCGCGATGATCATCTTGCGGATCGTCTCGCCCTCAGCGGCGGTGCCCAACACGACACGGTCCAGCTTGGTCACGCCGTCGACGAGGTGGCCGACCTCGTCGCCGAACTCGTTGGTCAGCGCCTCGAGCGTGTACCCGGTGTCCTCGACGGTGTCGTGCAACAGGGCGGCCACCAACGTCGTCGTGTCCATGCCCAGCTCGGCCAAAATGTTGGCTACCGCGAGCGGGTGGGTGATGTAGGGATCACCCGAGCGGCGCAATTGGTCGGCGTGCCGCTTCTCGGCAACGTCATAGGCCCGCTGCAGCAGCGAAAGATCGGCCTTCGGAAAGAACTCACGGTGGACGGCGACGAGCGGCTCGAGCACGGGGTTCACCGCGCTGCGCTGCGACGTCATCCGCCGCGCGAGCCGGGCGCGGACCCGCCGCGACGTTGAGGTCTTCGCGGTATCCGGAGTGGGTTCCGGCACGTCGCTGGGCACCGGAGGTTGCTGCACGGCCGCGGCCGTGCCCTGTTCCTCGGCCATCGTCACCTCCTGCCCGCCAGACTTCGAGGATATCGCTTCAGGCCGTGTGCAAGCTGGCGACCGGCAGCGGTTCCAGCAGGTCGCGACCCCCGAGGGCGGCGATTTCGAGGACCACCGCCGCTGCGGTGACGTTCGCGCCCGCCCTGGTCAGCAACCGCGATGTGGCCGCGAGTGTTCCGCCGGTGGCCAGCACGTCGTCGATGATCACGACGTTGCGCCCGGTCAGATCGATACCGTCGGCGGGGACCTCCAGCGTCGCCGACCCATATTCCAAGTCGTAGGTCTCGCTGTACACCGGCGGCGGCAGCTTGCCGGCCTTGCGCACGGCCAGCACCCCGATCCCGAGCTTGTTGGCGACCGCGCCGCCCACCAGAAAGCCCCTGGCGTCGACGCCTGCGACCAGATCGGCATCCGCGGCAAGTTCGGCCAGCGCGCCGGTCACCGCCGCCAGTCCGTGCGGGTCGGCGAGGACCGGCGTCAGGTCCTTGAACTGGACGCCGGGTTCTGGGAAGTCGGCTACCTCGCGGGTCAGCGCTTCGATGACAGCCCTGACCTCGGCAAGGTTCACTTCTCCAACACCCAACGGTCCATGTTCCACCCCGCGCCCCACCGTGTCGGATTGCTGCTCACGGCGTACATCTTCTTCGATGTGATCAGGGTTCGCTGCTGTCGGTACAGCGGCAGCGTCGGCAGATCGGCCCAGAGCATGGGCCCGGCGTCATTGAGCAGCTGCGCGATCTCCTTGGGGTCGGCGGTCACCGCGAGCGCGTCGATGATGCCGTCGATGCGAGGGTTCGAGTAGCCCGACAGGTTGTTCCCGTTGCCGGTGTGCAAGGCGTAGGCGTCCATAGCCGACGAGCCGGTCGACCCGCTTCCGGTGGCTCCGCCGGTGCTTGACAGGAGCACGTCGATCTCGTTGTTGCGCAACGTCAGCGGGCCGGTGGTGTCGGAGGCGACGTCCTGCACCGTGATGCCCGCGGGCGCACACGATTTCGCGATCGCGCCGACGGTGGCGGCCAGCCGCGCGTTCGGGGTCTGGTAGCCGATCCGCACCTGCAGCGGCTGATTGCCCAGCGCGTCGCGGGCCGCATCGGGGTTGGCCGCGACGAATTGTTCGGCGCCGACCGCTTCACCGCTGCCCACGGCTTCCTCGGTCACCGGGTTGAGGCGCGTGTTGGCAATCGGCACCTCCGCGTTGCGGGCGATCACGTCGCGCGGCGTGCACAGCGCCAGCGCGCGTCGGGCCGGCGGCGCAGCCAGCGGGCCCTGGGCGGCGAAGATCAGTTGCTCGATGCCGGCGGACGGGCTGTCGGCCTGGCTGTATTCCTCCGGCATGTTGAGCACACCCGATGAACCGGTGGCGACGTCGACCACGTCCACCGTCCCGTTGTTGAGCCGGTCCTGCACGTCGGCGCCGCGCGGCCGGACGACGACCTTGTTGGTGACGGGCTTTGCGCCCCACCATTTGTCGTTGGCGACGAGCACTACCGCACCGTCATCGCCGACCGAATCGAGCTTGTAGGGCCCCGACGACGGGAACCGCTTCACGTCGAGGTCCGGCTTCAGGTTCCAGGTGGTGTTCCACGCCTGTGCGATGCGGTCGATGGTCGGGCCGTCGTTGTTGATGATCGCGCCTGTGACGTCGACCCCGAGCTGGTCGGACAGGACGTGCGCCGGCATCAGCGACGTGGCGGCGAACAACTGGCCGTAATCGACCACCGCACGATCGGGGGCGAACGACACTCGCGCCCGCTTCTGGCCGGGCGCGCAGTCGACGGTCGCGATCTCGCGGTAGCCGGCCTGACTCGCCGCTTCGAAGGCGGGAAACCGCCCCGACTGCGAGGCCCACGCCAGGACGAGGTCATCGCAGGTGACCGGCTTGCCGTCGGAGTACACCGCGTTGTCGCTGATCACGTAGTCGAGGATCAGCGGAGCGCGCCCGACCACCGCAATGGTGCCGAAGTCGTGGTCACCGACGATCTGGCCGTCGGGACCGTGGTAGTTGAACCCGGTCAGCACCCGCGCGAACGCCTGCGGGCTACCCGACGCCGCCCCAGCGACGGTGTTGGTGTTGTAGGTCGTCAGCGTGCCGTCGACGGTGTAGGTGATCTCACTGGCCGCGCTGCCGGAACACGACGACACGCTCACCGCACCGGCCAGCGCGACTGTCACCGCGGCAGCTGTCGTCCGCAAGCGAGCCGTCATGAGTGGGCTACCGCCGCCGGGTGTTGCGCTTACCCGCGGGCCGCCCGGTCCTGCTGGTCGTGGGCCGGATCGGGCGCGCGCCCGGCGCGGGTTTCTCGGCGACCGAGTGCTTGCCCGTCGTCGTCGACGCTGCCGCGCTGGTGGCCGCGACGGTTTCTTTGTCGTCCTCGGAATCGGCGTCGGCGTCGGCCGTCTCCGTGGCCGAACGCGACTTCCCGGGCTTGCGACGGTTGAGCACGCGGCGGGTATGGCTGCGCACCAGCTCGGTGCGTTCACGCAGCGACACCAGGAGAGGCGTCGCGAAGAAGATCGACGAGTAGGTGCCGACGATGACACCGACCAGCTGCACCAGCGCCAGGTCCTTGAGGGTGCCGACGCCCAGCAGCCAGACCGCGACCACCATCAGCGAGATGATCGGCAGGACCGAGATGAGGCTGGTGTTGATCGAGCGCATGAAGGTCTGATTGATCGCGAGGTTGGCCTGCTCGGCGAATGTGCGGCGGGTGGTGTGCTGGAAACCGTGCGTGTTCTCCTCGACCTTGTCGAACACGATGACCGTGTCGTACAGCGAGAAGCCCAGAATGGTCAATAGCCCGATCACAGTGGCAGGAGTGACCTCGAAGCCCACCAGTGAATACACCCCGGCCGTGACGACCAGGTCGAACACCAGCGTCGCCATTGCCGACAGCGCCATGTAGCGCTCGTAGCGCACGGCGATGTAAATAGCCGCCAGCGCCAGGAAGACGACTAGCGCCAGGAGTGCCTTGTCGGTGATCTGACCGCCCCAGGTCTCCGAGACCGCGGAGTCGCTGATCGCCTGCTTGCTCGGCTGACCATCAAGGCCCTTGGGCTCGAAGGCGTCGAACAGCGCGTTGCGCAGCTTCGTCGTCTCGTCGTTGTTGAGTGCTTCGGAGCGGATCTGCACGGTCGCCGACGGGCCGTTGCCGACCACCACCACCGACTCGGCGTCCTTGCCCAGCGCCTGGCTGAACACCTCCTCGACGCGTTCGGTGCTGACGCCCGCGGCCGGCATGGACACCTTGGTGCCGCCCT
Source organism: Mycobacteriaceae bacterium 1482268.1 (assembly GCA_001665255.1). Lineage (GTDB taxonomy): Bacteria > Actinomycetota > Actinomycetes > Mycobacteriales > Mycobacteriaceae > Mycobacterium. Next base: position 6,135 of record LZSH01000408.1, read on the forward strand.
CGAAGTCGATGCCGAAGGTGAAGCCCCGCAGGATCATGCTCGCCACGCAGACCGCCACGATGACACCGCTGACCGTGTACCACAGCTTGCGCCGCCCGATCACCTCGAAGGCGCCGGTACCGGTGTAGAGCCGCACGAAGAAGCCGTGCCGGGGAAGGTCGGCTGCCGAACTCTCCAGAGCCGGCGCCTCCACGGCGGTGGATTCGGTCACATCTGAGGTGCGCTTGGCCATCGGCTATCCCCGTCCCGTTGCTGGCGACACTCGGCGCTCACGCGCGATCTGCTGCACGGCGCCGAGTCCGTTGAAGGCCGGCTTGGCCAGCATGGTCGACTTCGACGCCAGGAACACCAGCGGCCACGTCACCAAGAAGACCACCACGACGTCGAGGATCGTCGTCAGGCCGAGGGTGAACGCGAAGCCCTTCACCTGGCCGATGGCCAGGATGTAGAGCACAACCGCGGCGAGGAATGTCACGGCGTTGCCGGAGATGATCGTCTTGCGCGCCCGTTGCCAACCGCGGGGCACCGCGGACCGGAACGAGCGGCCCTCGCGGATCTCGTCTTTGATGCGCTCGAAGAACACCACAAACGAGTCGGCGGTGGTACCGATACCGATGATCAGACCGGCGATGCCCGCCAGGTCAAGCGTGTAGTTGATGTATCTGCCGAGCAAGACGAGAATCGCGAACACCATTGCGCCAGAGGCGACTAGCGATAGCGCCGTCAACAGGCCGAGCACCCGGTAATACAGCAGCGAATAGACCAGCACGAGCGCCAGGCCGATGGCGCCCGCGATCAGGCCCGCCCGAAGCGAAGTCAAACCCAGTGTGGCCGAGACTGTTTCGGCCTCTGAGGACTCGAACGACAGCGGCAGTGACCCGTACTTCAACTGGTTGGCCAGTTCCTTGGCCTTCTGCGCGGTGAACTGTCCGGTGATCTGCGTGTTGCCGCCGGGAATCGCCTCTTCGATCTGCGGTGCGCTGACCACCTGTGAGTCGAGCGTGAAAGCTGTCTGGGTTCCGATGTGGGATGCGGTGAAATCGGCCCACACGTTGGCGGCGTCGGGCTTGAACTCCAGCTGCACGACGTACTCGCTGCGCTGGGTGTCCATGCCCGAGCTGGCGTTCTTGATCTGCTCACCGCTGATGATCGACTTGTCCAGCAGATAAACCTGCGAGTGGTCGGTCGAGCACGTCACCAGCGGGAGGTTGGGATCGTCGTTGCCTGCGAGGACGTCGTCCTCATTGCATCGGGTGGCCTGGAACTGCAGCGCCAGTATCTGGATCTGCTGTTCGGAGCTCTGCCGCAGCGCCTTCTCGTCGGCGATGCGCTGCGCGAGGTCCCTGTTCTTGTCCTGCGGCTGCGGCGCTGGGTTCGGCTGTGTCGGGCTTGGCGGCGCCGGGCTCGGCGGCGGGGCCTCGGGATACGGCCGCGGCTGCGGGGTCTGTGGTGGACCTGCCGGTGTGGGTTGCCCGGCCGGCGGCGCCGGTTGCTCAGCCGGCAGGGGCTCCGCGGGCGCGCCGGGCTGGCCAGCGGGCGGACCGCCCGGCGCCGGGCCGGCCTCCTCGCCGGGCTGCTGCGCCTGCTGCGCCTGGATCACGTGGATGACCGGGCGGATGTACAGCCGGGCCGTCTGGCCGAGGTTGCGGGCCTCGTTGCCGTCGTTACCCGGCACGGTGATCACCAGGTTGTCGCCGTCGATCACCACCTCGGACCCGGACACGCCGAGGCCGTTGACGCGGGAGGAGATGATCTGCTGAGCCTGGTTCAGGGCGTCCTGAGTGGGCCGGGACCCGTCGGGCGTACGGGCCGTCAGGGTGACCCTGGTGCCGCCCTGCAGGTCGATGCCCAGTTTCGGCTTGGCCTGCTTGTCACCGGTCAGGAACACCAGGAGGTACACCCCGACAAGCAGCGCCAGGAAGACTGCCAGGTAGCGGGCAGGGTGCACCGGCGTCGAAGGCGATGCCACGTTTCTTCGGTCTCCTCGAGGTCAGGTCGTCAGCACCGAAAAGGGTACGTGCCCGGGCTGAGTGCCCCGACTGTCAGTCGTCAGGTCAGTCGGTTCCGGTCGCTGCCGTCGGTGATCTCGGTCGCGGTCGATTCGGGCTCGCCGGCCTCGTCGGCGTCTTCGTCGTACTCGTCGTCGAATTCGTCATCGGGGGTGATGCGATCCCGAATGGCCAGCTTCATCCACGTCGTCACGACGCCCGGGGCGATCTCGAGGTCGACGTTGTCGTCGGTGATCGCCGTGATCTCGGCCTCCAGGCCCGACGTGGTGTGCACGCGGTCGCCGACCCGCAGCGAGTTGTGCAGGTCGATGGTGGCCTGCATCGCTTTCTTCTGCCGCCGTGAAGCGAAGAACATGAACGCGCCCAGGATGATGAGCAGAGGTAATAAGGTGACCAGCTCCATGGCAGCAACTGTCTTTCGTGTCGTTCGTGCGATTGTGGACCCGGCCGATATGTGAAACTCGGGGCCTTCTAGGTGACCAGTGTGCCATTGCGGCAGTTGACGGCCGAGCACCCCCGCATTCCGGGACTACGCTCAGATGGCGTGAGCAGTGTCGAGCAGAGCCGCCATCTCGCCACCAGCATCCCTGGTCCGCGCTCAAAGTCGCTGATCGACCGTAAGCTCGCGGCGGTTTCGCGCGGCATCGGCAACACCATGCCGGTGTACGCCGCGCGGGCGGGCGGGGGCATCGTCGAAGACGTCGACGGCAACCGCCTCATTGACCTCGGTTCCGGAATCGCGGTCACGACGATCGGCAACGCGTCGCCTCGCGTGGTGGAGCAGGTCACGAAACAGGTTTCCAAGTTCACCCACACCTGCTTCATGATCACGCCGTACGAGCAGTACGTCGCGGTCGCGGAGGCGCTCAACCGGCTCACCCCCGGCAGCTTCGAGAAGCGCTCCGCGCTGTTCAATTCGGGCTCCGAAGCGGTGGAGAACGCCATCAAGATCGCCAGGGCTTACACGCGCAAGCAGGCGGTGGTGTCCTTCGACCACGCTTATCACGGCCGCACCAACCTGACCATGGCGCTGACCGCCAAGTCGATGCCGTACAAACACGGCTTCGGCCCGTTCGCACCGGAGGTCTACCGAGCGCCGATGTCGTACCCGTTCCGCGACGCGGAGTTCGGCAAGGAGATGGCGACCGACGGAGAAATCGCCGCCCGCCGTGCCATCACCGCTATCGACAAGCAGGTCGGGGCCGACAATCTGGCCGCAGTGATCATCGAGCCGATCCAGGGCGAGGGCGGATTCATCGTGCCCGCCGAGGGCTTCCTGCCGGCCGTGCTGGATTGGTGTCAGAACAACGACGTGGTGTTCATCGCCGACGAGGTACAGACCGGGTTCGCGCGCACCGGCGCCATGTTCGCTTGTGAGCACGAGGGCATCGAGCCCGATCTGATGGTGACCGCCAAGGGAATCGCCGACGGTCTTCCCTTGTCGGCAGTGACCGGACGTGCCGAGATCATGGACGCACCACATGTCAGCGGGCTGGGTGGTACCTACGGCGGCAACCCGGTGGCCTGCGCGGCCGCGATGGCCACCATCGAAACGATCGAGGCCGACGAGCTGCTGGCGCGGGCCGTCGAGATCGAGCAGATCATGAAAGACCGGCTGCACCGGATGCAGGCCGAGGACGACCGCATCGGCGATGTCCGCGGCCGCGGCGCCATGGTCGCCATGGAGATCGTCAAGTCCGGCACCACCGAACCCGACGGCGAGCTGACGATGAAACTGGCCGTCGGCTGCCACACCGCGGGTGTGATCGTGCTGAGTTGCGGAACCTTCGGCAACGTGCTGCGGTTCCTGCCTCCGCTGAGTATCAGCGACGAGCTTCTCCTCGAGGGCCTCGACGTGCTCGCCCTCGTCCTGAAAGACCTGTAAGCGTTAGGTCGGCGGCGGCAGCCGCAGCAGCAGCCGGGCGCCGCCCAACGGACTGGTCTCCAGGCTGGCCGTGCCGCCGTGGATGTCTGCCTGCTGAGCCACCAGCGCCAGCCCGAGCCCGGAGCCCGACCGCGCCGCGGTCGATCCACGCGAGAACCGGTCGAACACGGCGGCCCGCTCTTCGTCGGGAACGCCGACGCCGTTGTCGTCGACCGTGATCTCGACGCCGTCCACGGAACTGATTGCGGCAAGCCGGATCTCGGTGGCCCCGCCGTGCTTGACGGCATTGGTGATCGCGTTGTCGATGACCAGCCTGAGGCCCGCGGGCATACCCACCATCAGCACCGTCGTCGACGACGCCAGCGCCACGTTCAGGTTCGGATAGTTGCGCATTGCGTCATGTGCGGCCCGGTCGAGCAGTTCGGTGATGTCGACCGGCACGAAGTCGGCCACCGTCGTCAACTCGCCCTGGGCGAGGCGCTCCAACGCCGAGAGCGTGGCCTCGATCCGGCTCTGCGTCCGGATGACGTCGGCGATGACTTCCTTGCGCTGTTCGTCGGGCATGTCGAGGGTGGACAGCACCTCCAGGTTGGTCCGCATCGCGGTCAGCGGCGTGCGCAGTTCGTGCGAGGCGACCGCCGCGAAGTCCCGCGCGGATTCGAGTGCGGCCCTGGTGCGCTGCTGCTCGTCGCCGATACGGGCAAGCATTCCCTCGACCGCCTCGGCGATCTCGACGGCCTCCTGCACCCCGCGCACTTGCACCTCCTCCGGCTTGGACTGCGCGTTGATCGCGCGGGCCTGCTGGGCGAGCACGCGGAAGGGGTTGATCATGACGAGCCACAGCACGGATGCCACCACGACGGTGCCGATGATGACCCCGCCGCAGATCAGCAGGACCCGTCGGTGGAGTTCGTCGATCCGCCGCTGCGTTTCGGCCAGCGGCGCGCCGACCGCGATCGACGCCTCGCCCGCGGTGAAGGTGCGGACGCGGTATTCGACACCGCCGATCGTCGTGCTTTCGTAGCCGCTGTCGAATTTCGGCAGCACGATGTTTTTGGGAACCGACACCGTGATGCCGCCGACGCGAGCGGTGCGCACCAGCTCGCTGTTCGGGGTTGGTTGGTACAGACCCGGATTCTCGGAGTTGCGCAGCAGCGAACTGAAGTCGCCGAGGCTACTGACAGAGTCGAGGCGCCGATCGAGTTGGCTGTACTGGTCGTTGGTCACGCCGAACCAGACCCACGCGCCGAGCGTGATAACCAGTGCGACCACCGAAAGCGCCGCGACGATGACAATGATGCGCAGCGACATGACGCGCGCCAGCAGCTGGTAGAGCCGTTGGACGACGCGCACTACGGCATCACAACCGGGCGAGCATGCATGGGCTTATCTTGCCTGACTAGCTCGCCCGGCCGGCAGCGCGTGACCCCCTATCGGTGAGCGAGGCGGTCGCGCCGGCCGAACATGCCGCCCCATGAGCGGTGCCGCCGCTCGTGCACCTCATTGGTCGGCTGGATCTCCGTCACCTCGTCCGATGCCACCGGCTCCGCCGGTACGGGCTCGGGCTCCGTCGTCACAACCGAGCGCTGCGCATAGCGGATGTCGCGCGCGCTGCGAACTGACAACCGCCCAAGCGCGAGCGCGCCCAGGAAAATGATCAACGCACCGAGTCCGTAGAAGTAGGCAAGTTCCAGGCCGACGCGCTTGGTCTCAGTCGCCGCGACCGGGGCGCCTATGTCGCCGAGGCCCAACGGCCCCGCCAATGCCCGCCCCACCACGAACCATGCGCCGGCAAGTACCGTCATCCAGCCGCCGAGCATGGCGGTAAACCGGTTGCGCGACGTCAGCAGCAGCAAGCCGCCGACCGCGGTGACCGCGCCGGGTAGCACCTCGAGCCAGCCGCGGGACGTGGTCCATACCCACTCCTTATCTGGGCTGAACGCGAAGTCGAATAGCGGGCCGACGAAGGGGATGAGCGCGCCCCAGATGCCCAGCAGGATCAGCAGAAAGCCGCTCAAAGCGCCGCGGCTGCGGGGCATGTGCCCCCGGCCGCCGCCGTCATGAATGCGTGTGTCAGTCATTGTTGCCTCCTCGGTCACCGGCGGAGTACCCCGACCCGCGGCGGAATACCCCCGATGGCGTGCGCATAACCGACGACCGATGCCGCCGGGAGTCTGGATTCACAGCAGATAAACAGGCTTAGGAGTTAGCGGGAATAAAGTTAGGCACGCTAACGTCATGTATTGCAGGCGCAGCGTCGCGTCCCCTTTCCCGCTTATTTCAAGGACATTTTGATGCCGATTGATACCCGCGACGAGCGACTCGAACGCCGCATCGCCGGCCTGAAAAAATCCGATCCCCAGTTCGCCGCCGCCGTTCCCGACGAGGCCATTTCCGCCGCCATCGAAGAACCCGGCGTGCGACTCCCGCAGCTCATCCGCACGGTCTTCGACGGTTACGCCGATCGCCCGGCCCTCGGTGCGCGAGCCGTCGAGTTCATCGCCGACCCGCACACCGGCCGCACCACCGCCGACCTGCTCCCCCGCTTCGACACCATCACCTACGGCGAACTGTCGCGCAGGGTGCAGGCGGTCAGCAACGCGGTCGCGGGCGATCCTGTCGCACCGGGAGACCGTGTCGCGTTGCTGGGATTCACCAGCGTCGACTACACGACGATCGACGTCGCGCTGGTCGGCCTCGGCGCGGTGTCCGTACCGCTGCAGACGAGCGCGCCCGTCACTCAACTGCGGCCCATCGTCGCCGAGACCGAACCCGCAGTGATCGCCTCGAGCGTTGACTATCTCGACGACGCCGTCGACCTCATCCTGTCGGCGACCCCTGCACCGGGCCGCCTGATCGTGTTCGACTACCTCGCGCAGGTCGACGACCATCGCGATGCCGTCGCCTCGGCGAAGTCGCGGTTGGCGGAAGCCGGCGCGGCCGTGCGCGTCGACACGTTCGACGACGTGATTGCGCGCGGCGCGGAATTGCCTGCGGTGCAACCGTTCATCGCCGAGGACTTCGACCCGTTGATGCTGCTGATCTACACGTCCGGCAGCACCGGAACGCCGAAGGGCGCGATATATCCCGAACGGCTGGTGGCCAATGCGTGGCGCCGTGCGATGCGGACGACCTGGGGCGCCGACGAGGCCAGCCCGTCGATCTCGCTGAGCTTCCTGCCGATGAGCCACATGATGGGCCGTGGCCTGCTCTACGGCACCCTCGGTGCGGGCGGAACGGCGTATTTCGCTGCCAGGAGCGACCTTTCGACGTTCCTGGAGGACCTCGCTCTGGTGCGGCCGACGCAGCTGAGTTTCGTCCCCCGCGTGTGGGACATGATCTTCGCCGAGGTGCAAAGCGAATTGGACCGCAGGCCCGGCGAGGAGGAGACCGTGCTTGCCGAGATGCGTGATCGTCTGATCGGCAACCGCCACGTCATGGCGATGACCGGTTCCGCGCCCGTCTCACCGGAGATGAAAGCGTTCGTCGAGTCGTTCCTCGACATCCATCTGGTCGACGGCTACGGCTCCACCGAGGCCGGCGCCGTGTTCGTCGACGGTCACGTGCAGCGGCCCCCGGTGATCGACTACAAACTGGCCGATGTCCCGGATCTCGGTTACTTCCGCACCGACCGGCCACACCCCCGGGGTGAACTGCTCGTCAAGTCGGAGACCATGTTCCCCGGCTACTACAAGCGCCCGGAGATCACGGCCGAGATGTTCGACGAGGACGGGTACTACCGGACCGGCGACGTCGTCGCCGAGGTCGGGCCCGACGAATTGGTCTACCTCGACCGGCGCAACAACGTCCTCAAACTGTCCCAGGGCGAGTTCGTGACCGTCTCCAAGCTGGAGGCCGTCTTCGGCGACAGCCCACTGGTTCGGCAGATCTTCGTGTACGGCAACAGTGCCCGCGCCTATCTGCTCGCGGTCGTCGTGCCGACCGACGAGGCGCTCGCCGTAGTGCTCCTTCAGCTTCGGGCGGGCCAGCTTGCGGATGCCGGTCAGCAACCCGTTCTCGAGC
>LZSH01000409.1 GCA_001665255.1 Mycobacteriaceae bacterium 1482268.1
GCCATCGCCATGCCGACCGCTGACGCCAGCCCCTGGCCCAGCGGGCCGGTAGTGATCTCCACACCCTTGGTGTGGCGGAACTCGGGGTGGCCCGGCGTCTTGGATTTCCAGGTGCGCAGCGCCTCGATGTCGGAGAGTTCGAGACCGAAGCCGCCCAGATAGAGCTGGATGTACAGGGTCAGGCTGGAATGCCCGCAGGACAGGACGAACCGGTCCCGGCCCAGCCAGTGCACATCGCTGGGGTCATGACGCATCTGACGCTGAAACAGCGTGTAGGCCAGCGGTGCGAGGCTCATCGCCGTGCCGGGGTGACCGTTGCCGACCTTCTGCACCGCATCCGCCGCCAGCACGCGAACGGTATCGACCGCTAACGAATCGATGTCGGTCCAGTCGTCCGGGTGATTAGGGCGGGTAAGGGCGGAAATCTCTTCAACGGTTGTCACCAGTTGACTCCTGACGATCGACAGCCTGGTCCACCCCATACCCTAGTGCGGTGGTGCTGATCACCGCAGGCTGCTCACCCATCGACCCAGCTAGGTCCTGGGACACCCCGCGGTCTACCATCGTCTGTAGTAGACGTGGCGCATCGCGCGCCGTTTCTGAGGAGTTATCTGCGTGGATATTCGCGAACGCCGCCTGGTTGACGGGTCGGCTAGCCGAACACGCACCGCGCTCCTCGGCTATCTATCGCTGACCAAGCCCCGCGTGATCGAGCTTCTGCTGGTCACGACGATCCCCGCGATGCTGCTGGCCGACCGCGGAACTGTTAATCCACTGCTGATTCTGAACACCCTGGTGGGCGGGTTGCTGGCCGCTGCCGGCGCCAACGCGCTGAACTGCGTCGCCGATGCCGACATCGACAAGAAGATGAAGCGCACGGAGCGGCGGCCACTGGCCCGCGACAGCGTGCCCCGCAGCCACGCGCTGGTCTTCGGGCTCGGGCTGTCGGTGGCGTCGTTCTTCTGGCTGTGGTGGACGACGAACATGCTCTCGGCGCACCTGGCCGGCGCCACGATCGCGTTCTACGTGCTGGTGTACACGCTGCTGCTGAAGCGGCGGACGTCGCAGAACGTGGTGTGGGGCGGGGCGGCCGGGTGCATGCCGGTGATGATCGGCTGGTCCGCGGTGACGGGCACGATTCAATGGCCCGCGCTGGTGATGTTCGCGATCATCTTCTTCTGGACGCCGCCGCACACCTGGGCCCTGGCCATGCGCTACAAGGACGACTACGAGGCGGCTGGTGTGCCGATGCTGCCCGTGGTCGCGACCGAGCAACATGTCACCAAGCAGATCCTGGTCTACACATGGCTGACGGTGGCGGCGACGCTGGCACTGGCGCTGGCGACGGGCTGGTTGTACGCGTCGGTGGCGCTGGTGGCGGGCACGTGGTTCCTGGCGATGGCGCATCAGCTGTATGCCGGTGTGCGCCGCGGCGAGCCGGTCAAGCCGCTGCGACTGTTCCTGCAGTCCAACAACTACCTCGCCGTCGTGTTCTGCGCGCTGGCCGTCGACTCGGCACTCAACCTGCCGACGCTGCTCAGTCTCTAGACGTCGACCGCTAGGGCACCAGCACGATCGAGCCGACGGTCCTGCGTCCCTGCAGGTCGCGATGCGCGCGCTCGGCGTCCTCGAGACGATAGCGCTCGCTGACCGTCACGCTGATCGTGTCGGAGGCGATCGCGTCCAGCAATTCCCCTGCGCGCCATGAGAATTCATCGGCCGTGCGGGTGTAGTGCGCCAGCGTCGGGCGGGTCAGGAAGACCGAACCCGCCGAGTTGAGCCGCTGCGGGTCGAACGCCGGCACGGGTCCACTGGATGCACCGAACAGCGCCAGCGTTCCTCTCACCGCCAGGCTGGCGAGGCTGGCGTCGAACGTGGCCGCGCCGACGCCGTCGTACACCGCGGCGACCCCACCGTCGGTGAGGTCCTTGATCGTGGCACCGAACTCCGCCGGATCCTCCGGATAGTCGAGCACGTGCACGGCGCCGGCCTGGCGGCTCAGCTCGGCCTTCTCAGGTGTCGACACTGTGGTGATCACGCGGACGGCGTGGCTGGTCGCCCACTGCGTGAGGATGAGGCCCACCCCGCCCGCGCCGGCGTGCACGAGCACGCTGTCGCCCTGCTGCACCGGATACACCGACTTGATCAGGTAGTGCGCCGTCATGCCCTTGAGCAGCGACGCCGCGGCTACGTCGGGACTGACGCCGTCGGGCACATAGGCGCAGAAATCGGCTGGAGCCGTGCAGTATTCGGCGTAGGAGCCGTTGGCCTGCGCCGTCACCACACGGTTCCCGACGCCGAGCGCGGCCACATCGTCGCCGACGGCCTCGACCGTGCCGCAGACTTCGAGGCCGAGGATGAAGGGAAGCTCGCGCTGGTAGAGACCAGAGCGGAAATATGTGTCGATGAAGTTGATGCCGATGGCCTCGGCCTTGATCAGCACCTCGCCGGGGCCTGGGGTGGGGGTGGGTTTGTCGACGTGTCGAAGGACTTCGGGTCCGCCCGTTTCGGCGACTTCGATGGCGTGCATGGTGTCTATCATCCCTACGAGATGAAACTCGCTCGCCCCGACATCCGTCATCCGAGGATCGTGCTGGCCGCCTGCCCCGCATTGCCCGAGGGCGACGGCGACGACGTCGAACTCGTCGCCGCTCTGCGCCATCGCGGCCTGCACGCGCGCTGGCTGTCGTGGGACGACCCGGAGACGCTGCGGGCCGACCTCGTCATCCTTAGGGCAACGTGGGATTACATCGACCGGCTGGATGACTTCCTCGACTGGACCACGCGCGTCGCCAATCTGCTGAACCCGCCGGCCGTCGTGGCGTGGAACACCGACAAGCACTATCTCGCCGATCTCGCTGACGCCGGTGTGCCGACAGTGCCCAGCCATTTCTTTGCGCCGGGCGAGCGAGTCCGCCTGCCGAGGGGCGAGGTAGTGGTCAAGCCCGCTATCGGCGCCGGATCGGTTGGGGCGCAACGTTTCACCGATGCGCAGTCGGCGCGCGCACATGCGGCGGCACTGCACGGCGCGGGAAGCACGGTTCTCGTGCAGCCGTATGACCGCAGGGTCGAGAATGGCGAAACGGCACTCGTCTTCCTCAGCGGGGAGCCGTCGCACGCGTTCGCGAAGGGGCCGGTCCTGCCGCCCGCAGGTCAACGGCCGGTGTTCGACCCGTCCGGCACGTACGCCGAAGAGACCCTGACGCCCGCCGACCCCGATTTCGAAATCTGGGATATCGGCCATGCCGCACTGGATGCTGCGGCCGCACAGGTGAACATCAGCGCCACCGACCTGCTGTACGCGCGCGTCGACATCATCGGCGGACCGGACAATCCGCTTCTGCTCGAGCTTGAGCTGGTCGAGCCGTCGCTGGGATGGCGTCAGCTGGACCGGACCGCACGCGATCTCCAGCAGCGCAAGTTCGCGGTCGGCGTCGAGTCAGCCCTGGACCGGCTGGGGCTCGGTCCGCTCTCGCATCGACGCCCATAGCGCCGACGTCGCCGCAGTGCAGGCGGCCGCCCCCGCGACGTGGATGGCTACCAGTGCAGCAGGCACGCCGGTGTAGAACTGCACCGCGCCGACAAGACCCTGGGCGAGCACGAAGGCCAGGAGCACACCGAGCCTCACCGCGACGGGTCGTGGCGCTCGCACCGCCGCCAGCGCGAAACCGAGTGCGATCAACAGCGTCAAATAGGCCACCAGCAGGGAGGTGTGCACATGGACGAGCGTCGTGATCTCGATCTCGAGCCGAGGCACGACGCGTACGGTGCTCTTGTCGCCGGCATGCGGACCAGCCGCCGTCACCAGCGTCCCGGACACCAGCTGCGCGCCCAACACGAGGGCGGTCAAAACAGTCAACTGCCGCAACGGCTTTGGGACACATGGTATCGGCTTGCCGCTGTCAGGCTGGCCGATCTTCACATACAGCAGCACCGCCAGCCATACCATCGCCATCGACACCAACAGGTGGATCGCCACCGTCCACCACAGCAGGCCCGTCCGCACGGTGATGCCGCCGATGACCGCCTGCATCACCGTCGACGCAGGCATCAGCCACGCGTAGACGAGCACCTCTCGGCGGCGACGGGCGCGGGTGACCGCCAGCACTGCCAGTGCCGCGGTCAGCACGACGAGGAAGGTGATCATCCGATTGCCGAACTCCACTGCCTGGTGGATGCCCGCCACTTCGGCGTGCGGCACCGGGGTGAAACTGCCCGGGAAGCACTGTGGCCACGTCGGGCAGCCGAGGCCGGAGGCGGTGACCCGGACGATGGCCCCCGTCACCGCGATACCGCCCTGGGTCAGGACGACGGCGGCGGCGATCAGCCGCTGCACACGCACGCTCGGTAACGGAAGAACGTCCACCAAGCGCATCAGGGATCGTCCGACGGCCACGGCCCGATCGTAGAGGATCACAACTACAGCTCGTAGTAGGGCGGTCTGGTCAGGTGAAGCGGAACCAGCGCAGTGCGCACAACGCTGACACCCCGCCCCATGCCGCGAGCACGGCGATGCCGAACCAGTCGACCGACAACGACATGGCCTGTGTCAGCGCCTCGGTCAGTGCCCCCGACGGCGTGAGCCGCGCCGCCCACTGCACGGCCCCCGGCACTGTCTGACCTTCGAGGGTGAGAGCTCCGAGACCGGCGAAGACGAACCACAGCAGATTGGCGACGGCGAGCACGATCTCGGCGCGCAGCGTCCCGCCGAGCAGCAACCCCATCGCCGTGAAGCCCGCCGTACCGAGCGCGATGATGGCCGCACCGAGCACCAGTCCAAGAATGTGCGGCCGCCAGCCCAGCGCAATGCCGATGCCGCCCAACACGATTGACTGAAGGAATACCACTGTGACGACGGCCAGCGACTTGCCCGCGATGATGCCCCATACCGGCAGAGCCGTCGCGCCGATTCGCTTGAGGGCGCCGTAACGGCGATCGAACGCGACCGCGATCGCCTGCCCGGTGAACGCCGTCGAGATCACGGCCAACGACATGATCGCCGGCACGAATGTCGCCGCCCGATTGGGGCCGAACGAGCCGAACGGCAGCAGCGTCATCCCGATCAGCAGGGTGATCGGAATGAACAGGGTGAGTAGTAGCTGTTCGCCGTTGCGCAACAGCAGTTTCAACTCGAGCGCGAACTGGGCCGTCAGCATGTTCGGCACCGTCGCCGGCCGGGGATCGGGGGAGAAGGTGCCCGGCGCGAAGCGATTCATGACCGCAGCTCCCGTCCGGTCAGGTCGAGGAAGACATCCTCGAGGCTGCGCTGCTCCACCCGCATGTCGGTGGCGAGCACGTTGAGCCTGGCGCACCACGCGGTCACCGTCGCCAGCACCTGCGGATCGATGTGCCCCTCCACCAGGTATTCACCAGGCGCGGTTTCGGTGGCTCGATAGCGTTCGGGCAGCGCCGAGACGAGCAGCGACAGATCGAGCATCCGCGGGGCCTTGAATCGCAGCTGGTTTTCCGCGCCGCTGCGCATGAGCTCGGCGGGCGTTCCGGTGGCCACCGCGACACCGTGATCGATGATCACCAAGCGGTCGGCGAGCTCCTCGGCCTCGGTCAGCTGATGTGTGGTCAACACGACCGTCACGCCGTCGGCGCGCAACGCATTGATCAACTCCCACACCACGATTCGCGCATGTGCATCCATGCCCGCGGTCGGCTCGTCGAGGAACACCAGTTCCGGGCGGCCGACTACCGCACACGCCAGTGCCAGGCGCTGCTGCTGGCCACCGGACAGCCGTCGATATGTCGTCTTCGCGGCCTCCGTCAGTCCCAGTGTCTCCATCAGCCATTGCGGTTCAAGGGGATTGGCGCTGTAGGAGGCGACGAGATTGAGCATTTCGCCCGCCTGGGCCGCCGGGTACGCGCCGCCGCCCTGCAGCATGACTCCGATGCGCTCGCGCACGCGAGCGTTGTCGGTGATCGGATTGAGCCCGAGGATCTCGATCGTGCCCGCGTCGGGCTTGATGAAGCCCTCGCACATCTCGACCGTCGTCGTCTTGCCCGCGCCATTGGGTCCGAGGAGCGCGAGCACCTCCGCAGAGTGCACATCGAGGTCGAGATCGGAGACCGCGGTCGTCGACCCGTAGCGTTTGCGCACCCCACGCAAGCGCACGGGTACACGATCGCGGGTCACGGGGATTCAGCGTAGGCGTCAGCCTTCGCCGCCGATGCCTGCGGTAGCGACGGCGCGACGGGGGCGGGTTCGGCGATCGGCGCGGTGTCGGGGTCGAAGCCGAGGTTCGGCAGCTTGCGCCACGGCAGCCGGTAGTACGTGATCGCGATGAGCAGGGCCACGATCACGGTGCTGGCGGCAGTCGCCAGCAGGATCTGGAACACCGTGAACCGGTCACCGTTCGCGGTCGGACCGAACACCCCCACGACAAACGTCACCACGATGGTCGTGGTGCGGAACGAGCGCCTGGTGGCCCATGCCGCGAGCGGGATCACCGCCCACAGCAGGTACCACGGCTGGACCACCGGAAACAGAAGTACGGTCATGGCCAGGGCGACGCCGAGACCGCCGACGGGGTGCAGACGTCCCCGCAACACCGCCACCAACAGCCAGGTCACGATGACCGCGATGGTGATGACGCCGATGCCGCGGGTCAGGCCCAGCACGGCGGTGGTGTGATCACCGAGCCCGAGCAGGATGCCGACCTGGCCGGTCCCCAGCGCCAACAGCGTCGGCAGCGACATCCAGCTGCGCACCACATTGGCGGTGCCCAGGGTGAACAGCCACCCGAAACCGAGTCCGCTGGCCCAGCCGATCACCGCCATTGCGGTGATCGATATCGCCGTCAGCGATCCGCCGGCGATGAGGAAGGCCTTGAAGGTGCCGCCCCACCGGCAGGCCAGGGCCATCGCGACGAACCCGACGGCCAGCAGCCCGGGCAGCTTGACCTGTGAGGACAACGTGATCAGCACGACGCCGAACACCAGCATGGCCAGCGGCCGCCAGCGGGCCCAATCGGCGCGAGAATGCGGCCAGGTCAGCGGCTTCGGCAGCAGCGGGTTGTCGGCGTACACACCGCGCAGCGCGAACTCGGTACCGGCCAGCATCAGGCCGAGCATCAGCGACTCGTTGTGGATGCCCGCCACCAGATGCATGATCAGCAGCGGGTTGGCCGCGCCCAGCCATAAGGCGCTGACCTCGGCGACGCCACACCGGCGCGCGAGCCGCGGTACGGCCCACACGATGAGTCCGACGCCGACCAGCACGATCAGCCGGTGACACAGCACGGCGAAGACGATGTTCTCTCCGGTCAACGCAGAGATACCCCGCCCGATCCACAAAAACAGCGGACCGTACGGCGCCGGGGTCTCGCGCCACATCGTGGGCACCGACAGCGTGAACACGTGGTCGAGTCCCAACCCCGTGGCCGGCCCGACCTTGTAGGGATCGAGCCCGTTGCTCGCGATCTGACTCTGCGCGAGATAGGAGTACACGTCACGGCTGTACATCGGCGGCGCGATCAGCAGCGGGAGCACCCACAGCAGCAGCAGCCGGTCGAGTTGGCTGCGGCTCATCCGTCGCTCGCCGAGCGCGAAACGACCGAGCATCAGCCACGCCAGCGCCATCATCACCGCACCGGTGGTCGTCATGGTCAGCGAGACGGTCTGGATGCGCGACGGGAGGTTGAGAAGCCGCACGCCGAACGTCGGATCCTGGACGACCGGACGCGCCCCGACCCCCAGCGCGCCGATGGCCATCAGCACCGTGCCGGTCGCCCCGAACAGGCGGGTGCGCCGCAGCGCTATCAGCTCGTCGTCGTTGAGAGGCGACCCGACGGTCCGTTCATCGCCGTGCCAGCCCGCGATCGAGGTGGACAGGGACCATCGGCGCGAAGCCATCACAGCAGCGTAGCCATCTCCAGCGCGACGATCAGCTTGCCGGTGTTGCCGCCGCTGAACAACAGGTTCAGCGCGTCGGGAGCCTTCTCGAGGCCCTCGACGACGTGTTCAGAGGACTTGATCTTGCCGCCGGCGATCCAGCCGGCAATCTCCATCTGCGCGGCGGGGAAGCGGTCGAGGTAGTCGAGAATGATGAAGCCCTCCATGCGTCCGCGTCGCACCAGCAGGTTGAGGTAGTTGCTTGGTCCCGGCGGCGGCCCGTCGCTGGTGTACGTCGAGATCGCACCGCACAACACGACCCGTCCACGCATGGCGAGGTTCGCCAGGCAGTCGTTGAGGATCGATCCACCGACGTTGTCGAAATACAGGTCGATGCCATCAGGACAGGCCTGCTGAAGCCGCGAGGCAACATTTTCGTTCTTGTAGTCGATCGCCTCGTCGAAGCCGAGTTCGTCGACGACATAGGCACATTTCTCGGGGCCGCCGGCGATGCCGACGACTTTGTTGGCGCCTTTGATCTTCGCAATCTGACCCGCGGCCGAACCGGTGGCTCCCGCCGCGCCCGAGACCACGACGACGTCGCCGTCTTTGACCTGCCCGACGTCGGTCATGCCGAAGTAGGCCGTCATGCCGGTGACACCGAGGATTCCGATGGCGAGGCCGGGTGACACTCCCTCCGGGAGCACCTGCATCGCCCGTTCGCCCTCATCGACGACCACGTAGTCCTGCCAGCCGGTCATGCCGAACACCAGCTGCCCAGGCTGGTAGGCATCGCTGCGGCTCTCGATGATCTCGCCGACGCCGCCGCTGCGGATGACCTCGCCGATCTGGATCGGCGGCAGATAGCTGGGAACATCGTCCATCCAGGTGCGGATCGTCGGATCGATGGACAGATACTGCACCTTGACCAGGGCTTCGCCGTCGTTCAGCTCAGGCAGTGGTTCGGTTTCCAGGCGGGTGGTGCTGGTGTCCACCAGGCCGGACGGACGTTGGGCCAGGACAATGCGCCGATTCTGCTCGCTCACGTGGTGATGGTATGTCCGTGCCACTACTCCGCCGAAACGGAATTCCAGCACCGGAAGTGCGAGTAGAGACGTGCTGGAATATCGTTTCGCGGGAAGTAAGTAGGACGTTCCCCACATAAGGGTGGCCTTGCTTTACCCGGTTTCTTAATTCCGTCACAATAGTGTTGTGAAATTCGGACCGGAAGCTGGCGTCGCCAGCGATCGCCACACGCGTGGGGCGATCGTCCAGCTCCTGCTGGAATCCGGACCCATCACCGCAGGTGAAATCGGGGAGCGGCTCGGTATCTCCGCCGCAGGCGTCCGCAGGCACCTCGACGCGCTGCTGGAAGCCGGTGAAGCCCAGTCCAGCGCGGCCGCCACCTGGCAACACAACGGCCGAGGCAGGCCGGCCCGCAGGTACCGGCTGACCGCGGCGGGGCGCGCCAAGATGGGCCACGCCTATGACGACCTGGCGGCTGCGGCCATGCGTCAACTCCGCGAGATCGGTGGCGAGGAGGCCGTGCGGACCTTCGCGCGCCGTCGCATCGACAGCATCCTGTCGGGAGTAACCGAGGGGCCCGAGGACGTTGAATCAACCGTCGATCGTGTGGCAGGTGCGCTGACGAAGGCCGGATACGCGGCAACCACCACCCAGGTGAGCGGTCCCATTCACGGCATAGAGCTCTGTCAGCATCACTGCCCGGTGTCCCACGTCGCCG
>LZSH01000410.1 GCA_001665255.1 Mycobacteriaceae bacterium 1482268.1
GACGTAGCGCGCAGTTTTCGGGACTCTCGGATGACTCACTCGAACACGAGGAACGTCCACGTCGTTCAAGAGCGCGAGTGTGAGGGCCGTCCTGTTGGTGACGCTCAGGTCGGGCAGACAATCGATCGGACCCAAAACCGCTTCGAGACCATCGATCTGGAGCACTTCGCGCGCTTGAACTCCGAGCCCGAGCTCATCTCCTATGCGCCCGCGAACTTCCTTCGCGTATCGCGACACCCAGCGTTCATTCGCGCCTCCGCTTCGCGATGGCCGCGACCGCACGCCGAGTATGTACAACAACTGTTGGTCACTGGCGTGGTAATCACCGTCAACGAGAAACTCGCCGTCTTCCTTCAGCTGTTTCAGACAGTCACCTGCGAAGTAGAGTCCCTGCGGCAGGACCCACCGACCGAGCCCGTTTCGCACGTGGACGATTAGGGCTGCACGCCCTTCGAGCACGCTTTCGAACGCCTCGTGAACCTGTTGAACACCGGACCCGCGCATCGCGATCCACAAATCGTCCCAGTCGACCTTGCCCGTACGTCTGAGCTCCGTGAGTAGTTCCAGCATCTCGCCGCCGTCTTCGAAGGCGGTTACCCCGAGCGCCTCGAGCGCGGCGGCGGTGGTCCGTCGGGCAGCGACGTCATGGTGAACGAATGAAGTTCCGTGCTGACCTGTGCTCGTTCGGAGAAAGCACCGTCCACGGACGGGTTGAGCCAACGACCCGTTTTCGAGCAGGACGATTCGGGCGTCACGGACGTCCTTTTCCGTGTTGCCTCCTTTGAGAATGAGATTCGCAGCCAGTTCGATCGCCGCCGCCGATTGAGTAGGACCTGGATTCGCAACAACCGATTGCAGCCAATGGAGGACCCTGCCTGCCGGCTTCGGACGGTCGCCCTCCTGCATCAGCCGATCGACCTTGGACCGGCGTTCGGTGGTGTTGGTGCAATCCGGATGAATCCAATCGCTGCGGTTTCCTGTGACCGCAAGCCATATCTTGGCGTGTTCCATGACGTCGTCCGGAATGCGCTGGAGTGCCGACGGTGCGCGCAGCTGGCCATCGAGGTCCGGTAGGCACCGAGAGTCCCGCAGCTCCTTGAAAACAGGCTCGTTGAGCACCTTGTCCGCCCAGCTTCGGGCTTCCTTACCGCGGGCCGGGAGTACGTCGATGTATCGACCGTATGCCTCATCGGCAATCAGATCCCTACGGGCCGCGACGACCAGCTTCGGTAGGACATCTTCGAGAATCTCGAGATTGAACAGGCACTCGATCACATTGATCCGGTCGTCGGACAGCTTCCACGGTGCGTTGACCCGTCCACTCAGTGTGATGTCGGACTTGACAGGGAAGTAGGCGGACAGTTGGCCAACACCGACGGCACCACTGAGTGGCAGGGCCCAGCTGACGGTGACCGAGTCGCGCCGCGCCGAGTGGCCGGCCGATTCCAGCGCCTTGGAGGAAGGCTTGTGATCGGTCGACACGACCAGCCATTCCCGTTCATCCTCTTGGGTTGTCAGGGTGACGCGGTTGCCCTTCTTGGCGGCCGCAAACCGACGTGACACGTCCGCGAGGCGATCGACCAGATCCAAGACCCGCACATGCGCCGCAAACAGATTGAACGATTCGTCGAACTCTTTGATCTCTTGAGACAGCTGCGGTGCGACTCCGTCCTTGAGCGGCACCTTCACTACTGTGGTCGCCCAAGTCGACAGCTCAGCAAGGATCGGGTCTGCGCGGAATTCCGCTGTCGGCTCCAGTGTCCAGGCGAGGCGCAGCGCCGGCACTTCTGATGGCCGGTAGTGGCGATCCAACTCGGCTGACAGGTAGTCGGCCGACTGCGATCGGCTGAACTCGAATGACACCGACCGACTGAAGATCTGCGGATTGTCCGAAATACCACTGATAGATTTGAACCCCAGCCCAAATCGCCCGATTTCGGTTCCGGTCTTGTTGGACAGGTGCGTATACAGCAGGGCGCGGACGCCCGTGTCCTCGAATGGATGGCCTTCGTTCGCGACGTAGAGGGCATCCTCGGTCAGACTGACCTGAACACGCCCCGGAGCGCGTTGGAGTGCATCCGCGGCGTTCTGCACGAGCTCTTGGATCTGCTTGCGCCCGTATCCGCCCTCGGCGATTCCTCGCTCTTTCCCGGCGTCTTCCTCGACCCGGTTCGGGTCCTGCTTGTAAACGCCAATGCATTTAATGCGGTACTCGTCGACCAACCCTTCCAATGAACGGTCTGGGTCGGCCCACCCCCTGACTGCCACTTCGCGTCCTCCACCCTGATGCTCACGGCGTACTGTTTGCGGAGCAAACATCCGCCCGCATGAAGTTCTATCATTCGCCACCGTCAATAATCGATGGCCTCGCACGGGTCCCCACATTGGATAACCAATCTCCCTCGCAGCAATGCATGTATCTCCGGCGGCCGCCGCGCCTCGTGGTCGATGACGGACGAGGTGGTTACGATCGCGGCATGCCGCGGGACAAAGCAGCGACAGGCAATCACCCTCGAATCATCGATTTGTTCGCAGGTCCCGGCGGACTCGATGTCGGCGCCGTGTGGCTAGGTATCCCGACAACGGGGATCGAAGTGGACACCAATGCGTGCGCGACTCGGATAGCGGCGGGGCTGGACACGGTTCAGGGCGATGTCCGAACATTTGGTCCCTCGGACTTCCCGGACGCGACGGTCCTAACGGGCGGACCGCCGTGCCAGACCTTCACCGTCGCGGGAGCGGGCACAGGCCGGCGCGCACTCGACGATGTCATCCGATGCGTTTCCGACATGGAAAAGCAGCCAACTGCTGACTTGCTCCTGGGCGGTTTCGCAGACGAGCGCACAGCACTCGTGCTGGAACCGATCAGATGGGCGCTCCTGGCACTGCACGCGGACAAGCCATTCGACGCGATCGTGTTGGAGCAGGTGCCGGCCGCCCTGCCAGTTTGGGAAGCGTTCGGACACCTACTTCAGAGACATGGGTACGGCGTATCGCACGGAGTTCTTCGGTCTGAAGAGTATGGCGTCCCGCAGACGCGCCGTCGTGCAATCCTGATCGCTCGTTTCGGTGACGAAAGCGTCGCACTTCCGAGTCCGACTCACCAAGCGTTCAGGAAGGGCAGCGGTGACCAGGCTGCGATCGGACTCGAGCCATGGGTATCGATGCGTCAGGTAATCAGACGCGACACCCGCTTTACCGTTGTGTCCAACTATGGCAGTGGTGGCGACCCTCGCAACAGAGGGCAGCGACGTTCTGACGAACCGTCGGCGACGGTTACCGGCAAGATCACGCGGAATCGTATCCGCCTGGCAGATGGCGGCTGGAGTCGACTCACGCACCACGAAGCCGGCGTACTTCAGACGTTCCCCCCGGACTATCCCTGGTCAGGTAACGATATTGGCCAACAAATAGGGAACGCAATCCCTCCACGCCTTGCAGTGCATGTTCTGGCAGAAGCGCTCGAAATCCGGTTCAAATCCTCGTCGCTCGACCGCGCGGTCAAAGCCCGATGGGCCGAGACAAGCGCGTCGCCAATTGCGTCGGCGCCCACGGAATCGCAAGACGCCGTGCTCGTCGCCTCGGAGTGAGTAAATCAACCGCGGCTGGCCCGGAGATCGGCTAAGTGTGCACAGATCGCATCTGCAACTATGGCGGGCTCCTCATGTTCCCAGAACCGCAACACTGTCCAACCCCGTGCGACCAACTCGCTGTCGGCCCACCGATCACGGCGTACATTGCCTTCGAGTTTTTGCGCCCACCACTCCTCGTTCGCCTTTGGCTGAGTGGCATGGTCGGGGCAACCGTGCCAAAAACAGCCGTCGATGAAGACGACCACGCGCAGGCCCTTCCACATGATGTCCGCCCTAATTCTGAGGTCCGGCTCCGGCCTGACATCGACCCGGTAGCGAATTCCGCGGGCGTGGAGGATCTGCCTCACCAGCAGTTCGGCCTGGGTATCGCGACGGCGCTGCTTACGCATGCGCCCACGAACCGAGGGAGACGACGCTGGGGGCCGCGACCCTGTCCGCTCACAGGCCCGAGATGGCGCATTGGTCACAGCGACCACCCTGGCACACATCAGCTCAATCGTTCAGTGTGCACATGATTCGTGCCCCTATCACCACGTTGGTCTTGTTGTTGCTACCGCCGACCGCCCAGACATCGTTGTTGCCTTTGCCGACCACGGTCACGGTCACGTGATTTGCTGTCGTCGTCCGTCGTCCCAAGAATCCCGGCTCTGGCCGCGATCTGTTTGTTGTCGTCGCCGATGACGGCCGAGGTGAAGGGGCGAAGGTTTTCGCAGTCTGTTCAGGCCCCTGCAACGGTGTCAGACCTTCACGCTCCGCACATGACCGGTTCGAATTCCTCGTCGACGGAGTCCGACTGCTGAGGTCGGGCGGGCAGCAGCCACGCCACCACGAGGGCCGCGCCGAGCGCGATGCCGGCGCATACCAGCGAGCCCACCTGTAAGCCGTCGAGGAACGCGGTGTCGACCGCCGCGCGGACATCCGGGACGGCCGGTTGCGGAAGCTGACTGATGACGCGGTAGGCCCCTGCCATCGAGCGTCCGATGGTGTCGCGCACCGGTTCTGGGAGTGTCGCGACCGCGGCATCGCCATCGAGCCTGCCGGTGTACACCGACGCGAATACGCTGCCGACGATCGCGACGCCGAGGGTGCCGCCGAGTTCGCGCGTGGTGTCATTGACCGCCGAACCCACGCCGGCCTTGTCGGCCGACAGCGATCCCATGATCGCCTCGGTGGCCGGCGCCGTCGTCAGGCCCAGGCCGGCGCCGAGAAGCACCATCTGCGCCGCGATCTCCAGGTACGGCGTCACCGCGTCGGCAGTCGACGCCCATGCGAGCCCCGCGGCGAACACGCTCAGGCCCGCCACGACCACCGCGGTGGTGCCGATGCGTTGCACCAGACGCGGCCCGACGATGCTGGCGACCGCAATGGAAATCGCGACCGGCAGCAGCCGCACGCCGCTCTCAAATGCGCTGTAGCCCTTGATGAATTGGAAGTATTGAGTGATGACGAAAATGAAGCCGAACAGCGTCAGGAACCCTGCGGTGACGGCGAGGCTGCCTCCCGAGAACCGACGGCTGGCGAACACCGACACATCGAGCATCGGGTGCGCGGTACGCCGCTCCCACAGCGCGAACGCGGCCAGCACGACAACCGCAACGCCGAAGCCCGCCGCAGTGTGTGCGCTACCCCAGCCCCAGGTCGGTGCCTCGATGACCGTGTACACCAGCGCGGTGATCCCAATCGCGGAGAGCACAAGACCCGGGACGTCGATCGGAGGGGCGGCCGGATCGCGCGAGGTGGGCACGAACAGCACGCCGCCGATGATCGCGACCGCCGCGATCGGCACGTTGACCATGAACACCGACCCCCACGAGAAGTGCTCGAGCAGCCAGCCGCCGCTGATGGGGCCTGCCGCGACTCCGACGCCGACCATCGCGGCCCACAGGCCGATGGCCTTGGCGCGCTTCACGGGGTCGGAGAAGATGTTGGTGATCAGCGACAGGGTGGTGGGGAAGATGACCGCGGCGCCGACGCCCATCGCCGCCCGTGCAGCGATCAGTGCGTCGGCCGAATCCACCTGCGCCGCAACGGCTGACGTGGCCGCGAACACCGCGAGGCCCGCAGACAGCCAACCGCGGCGGCCGAAGCGGTCGGATAGGCTGCCGGCCGACAGCATGAGCCCGGCCATCACGAGGGTGTAGGCGTCGACGATCCACTGCAGTTGAGCGGTGTCGGCGTCGAGCTCGCGCGACAGCGTGGGCAGTGCGACGTTGGCGATCGTGGCGTCCACGCTGATGACGAAGACGCTGAGACAGATGACGACAAGCGCGGCGATCGGGTGATCCTTGAAGACGGGAGTGCGGGTACTCATGTCAGAACCGTAAACCTCTTAGACAAGTTTTTCAAGTGATATGACTAGATCGTTGTCTGAGTGCTAGAATATTCCCATGCCGCGGAGTTATCAGCAGAACTGCCCCATCGCGAGGGGCCTCGACGTGCTCGGCGAGCGCTGGACGATGCTGATCCTGCGCGAGCTCATCGGCGGCGCTCGTCGCTACGGCGACCTGCGTGCCGCCTTGCCAGGCATCGCCACCAACCTCTTGGCGGAGCGGCTGCGCGAGTTGGAGGAAGGCGGACTGGTCGACAAGACCGAGTTGCCGCCGCCGGTGGCGCGGACGGTATACAGCCTGTCGGCGACGGGCTGGCGCAAGGTGCCGCCGGTGGTGCAGGCGATCGCGGCGTTCGGACTGGACATGGTGACACCGGACGAAACCGCGCTGACGCCGTTGAACGGCTTCCTCGCCGGGATTCTGTTGGCGTTCGACCCGGCCGACGGCGTGAACGCGGCATACCGTGTCGATGTCGACGACCGGCGGTTCGAGTTCGCCGTGCGCGACGGAAGCTTGGCCGCTGCTGAGGAGCCGCCGGCCGTCACCGTGACCGGTGCCGCCGCGGATTTGATCACGGCACGGCTCGCTCCGACGGCGGCCGAGCGCAAGGCGGCCCTGAAGCGGGTGCGTTTCGACGGCGAACGCGACGCGGTCGCTTCGATGCGCGCGGCGTTCCGGCTGTCAGGCGACCCCGGGCTCATCCGAAATCACCTCTGATGCGTGGGCGCCTATAAGCCGTTTCCTCGCTACCCGATTTCTTGTTATGGCCACTCTTGGACTCCTCCGCGCGAGCTTTGGTCACGTGGTCGGCTCTGTCATGACCGTGGAATACTCGACTCCGGGGTCGGCTTCACGAGGTCTAATACGCAGTTTCAGAAGGGGGAAGCGCAGTGATAATCGAACCCGCAAAGACGTTCTCGCGAGTGTTCAGGGGCTACGATTCGGCCGCTGTCGATGCCCACATCGAGGCGTTGACCACCAAGCAGCACTTCCTGTTCAACGACGTAGAGCGCCTGAGGGCTCGGCTGCACGAACGCGACGCTGAGACAGCCGCGCTGCGGCAAGAGATCGCTGCCTTGACCGACACCTCATCCTCGCCCCACGCGATGCAACGCCGGTTGGCGGAGATGCTGCGGCGCGCGGTCGACGAGATTTCCGAGATGCAGGCCGAGGCGCGGGCCGAGGCAGAGGCACTTATCGCGGAGGCCAGGGCCGAAGCCGAGATCGAGCAGCAAAAGCACGAAGAGTTGATAGCGGACATGGTCGCAAAGCAAAACGCGCTGGAAGCCGAGTACGAGGACACCAAGAAAACCTTCGACGCCGAACTGGCCAGGATGCGCGAGGAAGCCCAATCGGAGATCGATGCGGCGCGGCTGGACGCCCAGCAGAAGTGCGAGCAACTCCTAGCCGACGCAAAGCAGGAGGCTGACTACTATCGCGAGCAGGCCCAGCGGGCGGTGAACGAGGTTAGTCAGCAACGAATCAAGATCCTGGAACAACTGATGGAGGTCTACCGCGACCTCGATTCGGTTCCGGCCACTCTTGAGTCGGCATACCGGGAAGCAAAAGATTCGCCGGACGCGAGCGTCATAGTGCCGTTGGAGCAGGAAGTCCGCGCTGGATGAGCCCGACGACCAATGACGACCCGGCGATCCTGACAACAGCGCACAACCCCGACAACTAAACGGGCACAAAGCCTTTCGCGAATGCCTAACCTTTGGGGCTGGGCTTCGGCTTCGCAGCACCCTTGTCAGGTTTCGCGGCAGGCTTCGCGGTGGCCTTTGCGACTCTGGCAGACTCCGGACCCGGCTGCTGGCTGGTCTGGTCGTCGCCCTTGATGGTGACGTGGTTGTTGTCGCCGGGGCCGGCGATGGCGACGTTGCGATTGCCGACCACTCGAGCCGAATTGTTCTCGCCGAAGAGCGTCCTGGCGGTGTTCGAGTCGCCCCTCACGTTGACGGTGTTGTGCTTACCACCGCCGACGGTCACAAGGTTCAAGTCGCCGTTGATGGTGGCGGTGTTGTCGTCTCCCTGGCCAACAATCGCGATGTTGACACGGCCAACGGCGGTGGCTGTGTTGTTGTTGCCGTTCTGGGTGGCCACTTGGTTGTAATCGCCCACCACGGTCGTAGTGTTGTTGTCACCACCGACCGCCCACGTATTTTCGTTGCCTTTGCCGATTACGGTCACGCGATTGTTGTCGTTCTCCGTCTTCCCACTAATTCCGGCTCCCGCGGCGATGATTTGGTTGTCCTCGCCGATGACGGTGACGGCGTTGTTGTCGCCGCCGCTGACGGTAATTTGGCTCAGGAGCCCAGCCCTGCCGTTGTTCTTGCCGATGACTGTCACTTTATTGCCGTCGCCGTCCACAGACTGCGCATAGTTGTTGTCCCCGATGACGGTCCCCGAGTTGTTATCGCCCACGACCAGCCTTACCCGGCTGTTCTTGCCGACCACCGTGGCGTTGTCCTGGTTGCCGCTAGCGATGGCCGAAACGTTCTCGCCAACGGCGGTGGCCTTGCTGTCGCTGCCGAACACCGCTATGGCCTGGGCGGCCGGTCCGATGGCGACGGCGGTGTCGTTGTCGCCGGTACGGTCCCCGGCTGCCCCCGCCATGGCGACGGCGCCGTCGCCGATCGCGATGGCGGTGTCGCGGGTGCCGTCGGTGCTGGCGCTGGCATTGGTGCCCATCGCAAAGGCGTGGCTGGTCGACCCGTTGATGGCACTCGCCGTGGCGCCTTCGCCGATCCCGATGGCGAACGTTCCGGCGGTACTTGTGCAACCGCCGCCATTGCCGATGCCACTGAACGACATACAGCTGGCGTTGGCTGTTCCGCCGGAAACCAATGCCGCCAGCGCAAATGCACCGCCAGACACCAACGCGCCAACCAGCACGCGACTCACTCGAGCCTGGTCGCGGTGCCAGAAACCACGATTACCTGCCGCTACTTCGGTATGTCGAGC
Organism: Mycobacteriaceae bacterium 1482268.1; assembly: GCA_001665255.1. Lineage (GTDB taxonomy): Bacteria > Actinomycetota > Actinomycetes > Mycobacteriales > Mycobacteriaceae > Mycobacterium. The sequence continues at coordinate 8,888 of LZSH01000410.1, forward strand.
CATTACTTTGCCCCCGTAATTACTTAGCCTATCGATGCCGACCTATCATCGCCAGCAAATTAACATCCGCAGCACGGGTTTACATGCAAATCAAAAACGGCACGCCAATAATTCAGCGGCAATAATTAAATCGGGGCCTCGGAGCAGCTACCCTCCGCTAACTACCTGTCCCGACAAGCGTCATCAACGAGGCCCGCAGCCGGGCAGGTTTGGCCCACAGAGCCAGCTGACTACTAGCTCATTCCCCAGCAGCGTCCGGCACGCGTCGCGCCACCGTCTCGTCAATCAGCTCACGCAGCGCCGGCACCTCGTCGAGCAGCCGCCGAAGATCGTCGCGGTCGATGTGCAGCACCTCGGCCCGCCCAGTCGTCGTCACCGTCGCACCGCGCAGCTTTCCCTGCTTGAGCGCCGACTCGCCGATCACCTCGCCCGGCCCCACCGTCGCGATCTTCTCCTGACCGACATACACCGCCGCCTCCCCGCTCAGCAGGATGTAGCACGCGTCCGACACCGTCTGCTCACGGATCAGCGGCCAGGGCCCCGATGTCGAGGTGCGATGCGCCGCCGCGACCACACGCTTGCGATCGGCGTCGGAGAACTTCGCGAACCCATTGAATTCCCGCAATCGCTGGGCGTCTTCTTCCTGCTCCTTGCTGATGGCATCAGCCTTGTTACGGGCGGCCTGACGTTCGCTCATAGTGGTCTTTCCCCGGGTCGCGATCTTGTCTGACACCGGCAGCGTAACGAGAAATGCCATCCCATCAGCCCAAACCGCAAAAGCGGTCACACGATGGGCCGCGTGCGACTGCCCAGCAGCGCGGCTAGCTCCACCTCGAACTCATCCGCCAGATCCCACAGATCCTCCACGAGGTGAGGACACGAAATGAGGCCCACGTTGAGCTTTCCGCTCAGCGACATCACCGTGATGTTCAATCCCGACCCGTGAAAAATCGGGCCCAACGGATACAGCGCCTTCATCTCCGCACCCAAGCCATACATCGTCGTATCCGGGCCTGCCACATTCGAAATGATCACGTTGTGGATCGGCGTGGTCTTCAGCGGCGTGTGCGACATCAAACCCAACACGAAATCGATCACCGGGCGGGTAGCGACCTGCGTCCAGTCCATCGCCAGTGACGGACGGATGGCGCGGCCGTGCTCCTTTGCGCGTGACGCGCCGTCAGCGATGGTCCGCATCCGCTCGGCCGGATCCTTGATGTGGGTTTGCAGGTTGCAGAACATCCCGGAGAGCTGATTGTGCCCCGGCCGATCCGATCTGCCATGCGCCGACATCGGCACCACCGCCACCAACGGCTTATCCGGCAGTTCGCCTCGACCGCGCAGATACTCGCGCAGCGCACCGGCGCAGAGCGCCATCACCACATCGTTGATCTTGACTCCGTACCGGTCGGCTACGCGCTTCACGTCGTTGAAGTCCAACTGTGCGAACGCCACGTTGCGCTCCGCGGTGACCTCCGCGTTGAAAGGTGTCTTCGGCGCTCGAAACGGCGCGGCCATGGCCATGCCACTGCGGGCACGATTCACGGTGTCGACGACCGTCGACACCGTCGCGGGTACCGCTTTGGCCAACTGGAACGGACGGGTCAAGAAACCGACCAAACCACCCGCGGTGATTCCCCACGGCGTCGCATCGCCGGGGCCGGGGACCGGATCGGGCGGTGCCGCATCGGGCACTGGGTCGAACAACTTCGTCAGCAGGTTCGCTGCCGAGACGCCATCCACGACCGAGTGATGCACCTTGATCATCAGCGCGAGGAGACCGCCCTGCTGCGCATCGGTGCCGGCCACTCCGTCGATGACCCACATTTCCCACATCGGTCTGGTGCGGTCCAGCGGCGACGACGCGATGTGTCCACACACCTCGGCCAGTTCCGCGCGCCCACCGGGCGCCGGCAACGTGATCCGGTAGACGTGTTGGGACAAGTCAAAGTCCTTGTCCTCCACCCACACTGGATGATCGAGGTTCAATTGGCTGTCCGCGATCTTGGCCCGAAGGTCCGGTAATGCCTTTATCCGCGATGCCAGCCGATCCCGGAACCCTTCGAAGGTGTACCCACCGGGCATGGTCGCGGTGTCCAGCTCGACGATCGAGCACACATGCAGATGAACGGTCGACGACTCGCTATACAGGAAGCTGGCGTCAAGCCCGCTCAGCCGTTCCATCCACTGCGCGTACCCGATGTAACGGACGCGTCAAACGTCGGCGGGAGCTCAGATTCCCAACGCCTGTGCCGCCACCGTCGCGACCTCTCCCCGCAGCTTCGAGATCGGCGCGCTGCCCCGCACATGAATCGAATTCGTCAGCAGCACCACATACGTATCCGAGCGCGGATCGATCCACACGCTGGTGCCCGTGAAGCCTGTGTGGCCGAAGCTGCCAATGGGAAACGCCGCGCCTCGCGGCATCGACAGGCCGGTGTCGATGTCCCAGCCGAAGCCCCGCAGGAGCTGTCCCCTGATCGCCGGATAGTGCGGAGCTACCAGTGAATTCGATCTGTTGGGTGTCTTCGCTTCGGCTTCTTGTTCGGCCACGTTCGCCGCGTCGACCTGCCCGGGACTGTGTCCCGGCTGCTGCGGGGTCGTCATCAACTCCAGCGTGTCGCGCGTCAGCGGGAACGTGCTCGGCCGCCCGGCCAGCCGGTCCAGCAGCGCTTGTGCATAGACGCCGACCTCCCATGCCGTCGAGAACAGGCCGGCATGTCCGGCCACTCCACCCATGCGCCGCGCCGTCGTATCGTTCACTGCGCCGCGCAGCAGGTAGTCGAGATCGGGGTTCTTGGTCGGATCGCCTCTGTTTTCCTCGTCCCGTGATGTCGGCGCGATGCGCGACAACAGGTCGGTGCTCCACGTGTCTGCGGAGCAGTCGACCGACGTACCCAATTTCGGCGGGGGCACCCACGCGATCGCGGCGCCTCTCATCGCATGTGGCCCACAGGCTTTCGCGGCGGGCAGATAGCGCGTCTGTGTCATGCCGAGCGGCGCCAAGACGTTCTGCTGCACGTAGTCGTCTTCGGCCTGGCCCGTCACCTTCTCGACGATCAGACCGAGCAGGATGAAGTTGATGTCGGAGTAGCGGAAGCCCATGCCGGGACTCGACTCCAGCGGCGTGGTCAGCGCACGACGAAACCCTTCCGCCCTGTCGGGCCGCTCGAGTCCCCACGGATCTTTGAGTTCGACGTCGCCCGTCTCGCCCGACGTGTGTGTGAGCAGCATGCGAACCGTCACCGCGGCCCGCGCAGCGTCGTTGTTCGGGTTGAACTCCGGCAGATACTTCTGCACCGGATCGTCGAACTGAACCTTGCCCTGCTCGAACAACTGCATGACGGCGGGCGCCGTCGCGAGAACCTTCGTCAACGACGCCAGGTCGAAGATCGTGTCCTCGGTCATCGGCTCGGCCGGTGCGGGTGCCGCGTTCAGCCCGGGTTCGCCGGCGAGCTTGCGTTCCCCGTATGCCTGGTGGAAGACGACCTTGCCGCCGTGGCCGATCAGAACGACAGCGCCGGGCAGTTGATGAGCAGCTATGGCGTCGCTGATGAGCTTGGAGACTCGCGAGAAGTCGTAGGCGGGATCCGCAATCGGTGGCGGTGGCGGTGTCGTCGGCGGCGGTGGCGGCGGTATCGGCACCGGCACGATTTGAGCTTGGGGTTCGTGCTGTGGGGGTGCTGTGTTCGCGGCGTCGCCGCGCGAGCAGGCCGCCGCAGCGAGCACCACCGCACTGATTGCGATGGCTTTCCGCGCCGCTGCCGTACCGAACATGCCCCCCGATTCTCGGCCTACGGCGACGAGGGCACCAACGTCGGTACGACGGCGCCGCCACCGCTGGAGCCACTCGAGCCGCTTGAGCCGCTGGATCCGCTTGAGCCACTGCCGCTCGAGGGCGCCTCGATGACGGGAGCCGGTGCTGGAGCTGGAGCGGCGGGCGCGGGTGCCAACGCCGGTGCGGGAGCCGGCGCGACGGCAGCAGGGGCCGGTGCCGGTGCGACAGCCGGCGGCTTGTAAGCGGGCTCGGGGTTCGGCTGCGGCTCGGGCTGCGGCTGCGGCTCGGGCTGCGGTTTCGGCTGGGGCTGCGGCTCCGGCTGCGGTTTGGGCTGAGGCTGCGGTTGCGGCTCCGGCTGGGGCTGCGGCTCCGGTTTCGGTTGCGGCTCGGGTTTCGGTTGCGGCTGCGGCTGGGGGTTTGGCTGGGGTTCCGGTTTCGGCGGCGGGGCCGGCAGATATGTCGGGATCGTCGGCGTCGGCCACGTCCACGTCGGCATCGGGAACGGGTTCCACGGCGGCACAACCGTCGGCGGGACAACCGTCGGCGGAACCGCGATCGGTGGCACCTCCGGAACCGGCACCGGCGCCTGCCCCGGCTCCACCACCACTGGCGGGGCCGACGGCACGTCGACCGGCGCGGGGACGCGATTGATCGGGAGGTTCGGTCGCAGCGGAGCGGCGGGCTGCGGCGACACCACCGCGGCCGGCAACGCAACCGGATCCGGCTCGTGCGGCACCGCCGGCAGGTAGCGCCCCGGCACCGTATCCGACTGGACCGGCGGAAGGGGCTGCGCTTCGACGTCGGCGACCGGCCGAATGTTGATCGCGACCGCGACAGCCAGCGACGAGAAGGCCATCACCACGAACGCCATCGCGCTGCCCATCAACAGGGTCTTTGGCGGTGGCGGTGCAATCACAGCGGTGTATGGGGCGTCGTCGTCCTGGTCGGGAACGAACTCCTCCAGCGACTCCGCGGACATTTCGTAGGGATCGGGCTCTTCCTGCGAGTAGGCCAGCAGCGGACCGACGGCCCCTTCCGCAGCCGGCGCGGCCTGCGTGGCATCCGCGGCGGCCGGTGCCATTTGCGTTGCGTCTGCGGCAGCCGGTGCCATTTGCGTTGCGTCCGCGGCAGCCAGGCCCATCAGCGTCGCGTCGGCAGCGGGCGCCATCTGCGTCGCCGCACCCGCCGGCGCCACACCAGAATCCTCGGCCGTCTGCGCGGCGCCACGGGCGATCGCAAACCCCGGATCCGGAGGGACCTCCACCGGCATCGTCGAACGAAGCTCGGCCGCAATCGAATCCAGGTCCAGGCGCTGCCCCACCAACATGACCCGGGTCGTGGCCTCGGCACTGGGCACCTGCTGCAGCACCGTGGCACACGCGACGGCCGCACCGCCCGCGCCGATCGGCACCGACGCCAGGATGGACGTCGACTCCTCGTCCTCGCCGACCACCGTCAGCGAAACGGTGTCGTCGTCAGCCAGCAGCAACGCGGCGTCCGCACCCATCCTGCGTGCCACCGCCGCGGCCGCCTCGGTCTCGCTCACCACCTCGACGTTCTGCACGCCCGCGTTCGACACGGCCTGGCGCAAGGTCTCGGCCTCTGACGCGTCGGGCAGGCAGAGCCGCGTCGCCGCCATCCGGTTGCCCGAATCGGTCACCGCGCGATACGTACCGACAATGGTGTCGGCAAGGTCCGTCGACGAGTCATCGGTCAGGTCGAGCGCGTACTCGTCGAGCACCTGGCCGTCCGAAGCGCCCGAATCGACCATCGCCAGACGCGCCACGCGTCCCGTGACGGCCACCCCGAGGACTACGTCCACAGGTCCACTCTCCTCCATGCCTACCGCGCTTCCGCGAAGTTCCCAAGCTACCCCAGACCTTTTGGCATCCTCAGTGGTTGAGCCGATGCCAAGCCGCTTGTGCAGGCAGCCAAAAGTGACGACTCTGAACGGAGTCACCTAGGAAAGGAATCGTCACGTGAGCGACCAACGTTACGACGCGCCTGAGACCGTCGCGGTGGCGACCAGCGCCGCGGCCGTCGTCGCCCGGTCGCCGCGAGTCGGCTACGTGCCCACCCGCGCCAACATCGTGCGCGACGGCGCCGCGGTCGCGCTGCTTGTCCTGGCGCTGCTGCTGCCGTGGAACCTCGACTTCGGGCTCGGCGTGTCCGGCAGCGACGGCTCGGTCTTCGCTCTCGTTGCCATCGTGACGCTGCTCGCCCTCGGCGCCGCTCTGGTGCCGCACGTCGGCCCGTTAAGGCTCACCGAGGCCGACCAGGATGTGCGACGCATCAGCCTTCTTCGGCTACTGCTCGGCATCGCCTATCCGATCGTGGCGGTGGGCTTCGTCGTGTATCAGGTCGTGGAGACCGAGCGCACCGGCGGTACCGGCCTGGTGCCCCCGGGGATCGGTCCGGGCCTGATGGTGGGTCTTGCTGGCGCGCTGCTCGCGGCCCAGCCGCCGATCACCAGTATCACCCTGGAGGACAACGGCTTCCGGCGCTGGTATGCCGCCGCGCGGTTGCTGGGTGCGGCGTCGATAGCGCTCGCGACGCTGTCGGTGGCCTACAACGTGTACTGGCGGCTGCGCTATCTGTTCGTCACCGACGGCAGGTTCAGCGGCCAGGACATCGCCACCATCATCACCACGCTGCTCTACGGCGCGGCTGCGATGGTCGCCTTGGTCATCGCCTCGCGCTGGCTGCTCGAGCGCACTGCTGCCGCGCGGCTGGCCACCACGGCGGTGGGTGTCTCGGGTGCGCTGGCGGCCACGCTCGTGTGGATCCTGCCCATCGGCCGCGACGTCGACGCGTTCCACGGCATCGCGCAGAACACCTCGACGGCCGCCGTCGGTTACGAGGGCTACCTGTTCTGGGCGGCCGCCGCCGCGATCGTCGCGCCGACGACGCTCTACGCGATCTTCCTGATCAAGCCGCCGACGCTGGGGGCTTACCGCTCGGCCGCCGAGAAATGTCTGACGCTGATTGCGTTCTGGGCGTTCGCCGCGGCCGCGCTGCGCATCGTCGACTACCTGATCGCGTGGTCGCTGGATCTGCACCGCGCGCTGTACGACACCGTGGCGATGACGGTGTTCAACCTGGTCACTGGGGTGGTCGCGCGGTGGGTGCTGCGCCAACTCGGCAAGGCTCAGCAGGCAGACGGTGACGTCGAACGTGCTGGTGATCTGCTGGGCCAGGTTGTTGCCGTACACGGTTTCCGGCGACGGCTCGGCGTAGCGCGGTGCGAGCGCCACGCCGATCGCCAGGTTGGCGATCGTGAACACGAACAGCAGCCCGCTGAACGCCGCGATGACGGTGTTCAACCTGGTCACTGGGGTGGTCGCGCGGTGGGTGCTGCGCCAACTCGGCAAGGGCGAGCTGATGTTGACCGTCATCGCGGCGTTCAGCGGGCTGCTGTTCGTGTTCACGATCGCCAACCTGGCGATCGGCGTGGCGCTCGCACC
>LZSH01000411.1 GCA_001665255.1 Mycobacteriaceae bacterium 1482268.1
CCCGCCGCCTTGGCGAGTTGGTCGTCTACGCGGTCGATCTCCCGAGACAGCTGCGCCACCGCCTGAGAGTCGCTGGCCCCCTCGGCGACGGACAGTTGTCGGCACAGCCGCGAGCGGAGGCGGCGCTTACCGTCGAGCCACTTGCGCCGAGCGATGTTCGCAGGGTCCGGCGTGGTCTCGGCCAGGTGGCGGGTGACGGCGGTCTGCGCACCAGAGCGACCACGGAAGCCGAGGGCGTCGGCGATGTCCTGCCACGACGCGCCGTCCAAGTGCATCGTGTACGCCTGCTTGGCGCGAGCACGGCTGTCGCGGTGTCGCATGACGAGATTTCAATATCTGCGAACGGGTTATCCACATGTGCAGTGTTATGCAGTCAGAGTGGCGAACCAAGCCGGTGGCGCTTTCGCCTGGGACACTGTTGGGACAACAGGGCAGCCGGGAACGTCACGCGCGGCCCGCGGTCGCCGACGAAACCGTGTTGATCAGCAGCTATCCTGGTGGGCGCGGACGGTATCGAACCGCCGACCGCTGGTGTGTAAAACCAGAGCTCTACCACTGAGCTACGCGCCCGTGCCGGTGCAGGCTACACGCCGATCACCGGCGACCGGAAATCCTCAAGCTGCCCGCAGCGCCTTCAGCGCCTCGGTCCAGACCGCCTGATCGCGTGCCTCACCGGGCTGTTTCATCTCCGAGAACCGGATGATCCCGGAGCGGTCGACGACGAACGTGCCCCGGTTGGCGAATCCCGTGTCCTCGTTGAACACCCCGTACGCCGCAGCGACCGCGCCGTGCGGCCAGAAGTCGGCCAGCACCGGGAAGATGAAACCGCTCTGGGTGGCCCAAACCCTGTGCGTCGGTGGCGGTCCCACCGAGATCGCCAGCGTGATGGTGTCGTGGTTCTGGTATGCGGCCAGGTTGTCGCGAATCTCGTCAAGCTCGCCCTGGCAGATACCGGTGAAGGCCAGCGGAAAGAACACCAGCAGCACGTCTTTGGCGCCGCGGAAGTCGCCCAGTCGGACTGCTTGCCCGTTCTGGTCCTTGAGCGTGAAGTCGGGAGCCTCGGTCCCCGGTTTCAGCACTCGCGCCCTCTGTCGTTCGCGCGAGCGCTCACTCAGCGCTGCCGTCTGCTCTTCGCGCGCTCACTCAGCGCTGCCGTCTGCTCTTCGCGCGAGCGCTCATCGCTGCCGTTTGCTCTTCGCGCGAACGCTCATCGCCGACCCGCCGCTTTCGATTTCGGCTGGACCAGCCGGCTGGCGCTCCAGTCGCCGAGGTTGGCTGACGACGTCTGCATCAGCCCGGCCGTCGGCGCCGATTCGGCGATCTCGGCGGGCAGCACATGGCCCGGTTTGCCAGTTTTGGGAGTCAAAACCCAGATCACGCCGTCATCGGCCAGCGGTGTGATGGCATCCATCAGCCTGTCGACCAGGTCGCCGTCATCGTCTCGCCACCACAGCAGCACAACATCGACGACCTCGTCGGCGTCCTCGTCGAGGAGCTCACCGCCGCACGCGTCTTCGATGTCGGCCCGGATGTCGTCGTCGACGTCGTCGTCCCAGCCCAGTTCCTGCACAACCTGATCTTTTTGGATGCCCAGCCGTTGGGCGTAGTTCGGGGCGTCCGCCGCCGCGACCACCGTCGGTCCTCCTTCAACTCCTCGCACGATCGTCCTATCGTCGCACGACCCGGTCATTTGGCGATGCCCGACGCTGAAAGGTTTATCGATAAGCGGCATCACACAGGTCCAGCGCAGTGGTCTTGACGTCGTTCAACTTGCTCACCGCAGCGTTGAACTCGTCGGGTCCGTAGTTTCCCGCAATGGCGTTCGCCACTCCCCGGGCGGCGTCCACCCAGGCGTTGAGGGCGTCCCGCAGCTGGGGCGACAGCGGATCGCTGATGCTCTGGGCGACCAGGTCGGCGCTGTGGTTGAGCGAGTCGATGGCGGGCCCGGCCTTGGCAGCCGCATCCGGGGCGCTGGCGTTGAAGGCATGCACGTAGTCGTTGACCGCGGTGATCGAGTCGACGCTGCTGGAGCTCAACGCCTCACACGCCGTGTGAACTGCCTCGGTGGACAACGACCCCTGCCGTTGTGACTCCTTCGAGCTGGACGAGGCCGCCGACTCCTCGATCGATGCCGAGACCGACGCCCTGTACACCGGAGCGTCGGAGGCGTTCACCCTCGGCGAGCCGTCGGTCACCGACGCGCATCCGACGATGATCATGGCGAGACCGGCCAGGCTGCCGACCACTTGCGCCACGATCCGCAGCCGCGGCCCGCGGGTCAGCCCTCCCGTCTGCACAGTCTGCAGACGTTACCGGGTGAGGGGGCTGATCGGCGGTTCATTCCCCGAGGGGCACCACCGGCGGTGCGTGTGCGGCACGATGGGAGGACGATAGGGGTTGTTCGAAACCTATCTCCAAACCGAGGAGTGGAAGTTGACCACCGAGTTCGCGCGCCAAGACCTGGCTCAAAACTCCGGCACCGCAGCCGAACCCGACCGGGTACGCGTGATCCGCGAAGGCGTTGCCTCCTACTTGCCCGACATCGATCCCGACGAAACCACCGAGTGGTTGGAATCCTTCGACCAGTTGCTGGAACGGCAGGGCCCCGCACGGGCACGCTATCTGATGCTGCGGTTGCTCGAGCGCGCCGGCGAGCAGCGGGTGGCCATCCCGTCGCTCACCTCGACCGACTATGTCAACACCATCCCGACCGAGCTGGAGCCGTGGTTCCCCGGGGATGAGGAGATCGAGCGTCGCTACCGCGCGTGGATCCGGTGGAACGCCGCGATCATGGTTCATCGCGCCCAGCGACCGGGAGTCGGTGTGGGCGGGCACATTTCGACGTATGCTTCCTCGGCGGCGCTCTACGAGGTGGGTTTCAACCATTTCTTCCGCGGCAAGTCGCATCCCGGCGGCGGGGACCAGGTTTTCATCCAGGGCCACGCGTCGCCGGGCATCTACGCGCGCGCGTTCCTCGAGGGCCGGCTCACCGCCGACCAGCTCGACGGCTTCCGTCAGGAGCACAGCCACCCCGGCGGCGGCATCCCGTCGTATCCACATCCACGGTTGATGCCCGACTTCTGGGAATTCCCTACGGTGTCGATGGGCATCGGACCGATGAACGCGATCTTCCAGGCGCGGTTCAACCACTACCTGCACGACCGGGGCATCAAGGACACCTCCGACCAACACGTCTGGGCGTTTCTCGGCGACGGCGAGATGGACGAGCCAGAAAGTCGCGGGTTGATCCAGGTCGCCGCCAATGAGGCGCTGGACAACCTGACCTTCGTCATCAACTGCAACCTTCAGCGGCTGGACGGCCCTGTGCGCGGCAACGGCAAGATCATCCAGGAGCTGGAGTCGTTCTTCCGCGGGGCCGGCTGGAATGTCATCAAGGTGGTGTGGGGCCGCGAGTGGGATGCGCTGCTGCACGCAGATCGCGACGGCGCGCTGGTCAACCTGATGAACACCACCCCCGACGGCGATTACCAGACATACAAGGCCAACGACGGCGCCTACGTGCGCGACCACTTCTTCGGCCGCGACCCGCGCACCAAGGCGCTGGTGGAGAAGATGAGTGACAGCGAGATCTGGAACCTCAAGCGCGGCGGTCACGACTACCGCAAGGTGTATGCGGCCTATCGCGCCGCCACTGAGCACAAGGGCCAGCCGACCGTGATCCTGGCCAAGACCATCAAGGGCTATTCGCTCGGCGCCCACTTCCAGGGCCGCAACGCGACCCATCAGATGAAAAAGCTTGCGCTGGAAGACCTCAAACAGTTCCGCGACGCCATCCGCATCCCGATCAGCGACGAGGACATCGAGAAGAATCCCTATCTGCCGCCCTACTATCACCCCGGGCCCGACGCACCCGAGATCCGGTACATGCTCGACCGCAGGCGGACGTTGGGCGGCTTCGTGCCGGAGCGCCGAACCAAGTCCAAGGTGCTGACGCTGCCGCCGCGTGACGTCTACAAGGCCTTGAAGAAGGGGTCCGGCAAGCAAGAGGTGGCCACCACCATGGCGCTGGTCCGCACCTTCAAGGAACTGTTGCGGGACAAGGAGATCGGCCCGCGGATCGTGCCGATCATCCCTGACGAGGCGCGGACGTTCGGAATGGACTCGTGGTTCCCCAGCCTGAAGATCTACAACCGCAACGGGCAGCTGTACACCTCCGTGGACGCCGAATTGATGTTGGCGTACAAGGAAAGTGAAGTCGGCCAGATCCTGCATGAGGGCATCAACGAGGCAGGTTCGACGGCGACGTTCACGGCCGCGGGCACGTCGTACGCCACGCACAACGAACCGATGATCCCGCTCTACATCTTCTATTCGATGTTCGGCTTCCAGCGGACCGGCGACGGGCTCTGGGCGGCGGCCGACCAGATGGCTCGCGGTTTCGTGCTGGGCGCGACGGCGGGCCGAACCACGCTCGTCGGCGAGGGGCTACAGCACGCCGACGGCCATTCACTGTTGCTGGCAACCACCAATCCCGCAGTGGTGGCTTATGATCCGGCGTTCGCTTACGAGATCGCCTACATCGTCGAAAGTGGCTTGGCCCGCATGTACGGCGAGGATCCGGAGAACGTCTACTTCTACATCACGATCTACAACGAGCCCTACAAGCAGCCCGCCGAGCCGGAGGGTCTGGACATCGAGGGGCTGTTGCGCGGCATCTACCGCTACCGGCCCGCGCCGGAGAAAAAGTCGAAGCAGGCGCACATCCTGGTGTCGGGGGTGGCAATGCCCGAGGCGCTGCGGGCGGCCGAGTTGCTGGCCGACGAGTGGGACGTCGCGGCCGATGTGTGGTCGGTGACCAGCTGGGGCGAGCTGAACCGCGACGGCGTCGATATCGAGAAGGAGAAGCTGCGTCATCCGGATCGGCCCGCGCGGGTCCCCTACATCACCCAGGTGCTCGCCGATACTCGCGGACCCGCCGTGGCTGTTTCGGACTGGATGCGCGCGGTGCCCGAGCAGATCCGGCCGTGGGTGCCCAACACCTACGTCACGCTGGGCACCGACGGTTTCGGGTTCTCCGACACCAGGCCTGCCGCGCGGCGCTACTACAACACCGATGCTGAGTCGGTGGCGGTGGCGGTGCTTGAGGCGTTGGCCCGCGACGGCGAAATCGACGAGTCGATTGCCGTGGAGGCCGCCAACAAGTACGAGATCGACGACGTGCTCGCGGCCCCGGAGCAGACCTCGGACCCCGGCGTGGCCTGACGCGCGGCCGTTCTTGGAGGATTTCGCCAGAAATATGGCGTAGCTTTTAGGAGTGCCCGACAATCGGTTCGTTCCACCCGCCTCCACGGTCGAGGTGCTGGAGAGCGTGCCCGACTCGGTGTTGCGCCGGTTGAGCCAGTACTCGGGGCGATTGGCCACCCAAGCGGTGCACGTCTTGGAGGAGCGATTGCCGTTCTTCGCCGATCTGGAAGCGTCGCAGCGGGCGAGCGTCCAGTTGGTGGTGCAGACCGCGGTGGTCAACTTCGTCGAGTGGATGCGCAATCCGAACGGCGACGTCGGCTACACCGCGCAGGCGTTCGAGGTCGTGCCGCAGGACCTGCGCAGGCGCATCGCGCTGCGGCAGTCCGTGGAGATGGTGCGCGTCACCATGGAGTTCTTCGAGGAAGTCGTGCCGCTGCTGGCCCGCTCAGAGGAGCAGCTGACCGCCCTGACCGCGGGAATCCTGCGCTACAGCCGCGACTTGGCGTTCGCCGCAGCGACTGCCTACGCCGACCAGGCCGAAGCACGTGGCGCGTGGGACACGCGGATGGAGGCCAACATCGTCGACGCGGTTGTCCGCGGCGACACCGGACCCGAACTGCAGTCGCAGGCGGCGGCCCTCAACTGGGACGCCACGGCGCCCGCCACCGTGATCGTGGGTATGCCGCAGCGCGATCGCATCGACCTTGCCAGCGAGGACGTTCACGACGTGGTCGACAAGCACGGACGTTCGGCCCTGTCCGATGTGCACGGCACCTGGCTGGTGGCGATCGTTTCCGGACCGATGAGTCTGACGGACCGGTTTCTCACCGAGCTGGTGAACGTCTTCGCCGATGCGCCCGTCATCATCGGGCCCACGGCCCCGACACTGTCGGCGGCCCATTGGAGCGCCACCGAGGCGATCGCCGGGATGAACGCCGTCGCGGGCTGGACCGGTGCGCCACGCCCGGTAGCAGCCCGCGAACTATTGCCGGAGCGGGCGCTGCTCGGCGACGCGTCGGCGGTCGCGGCGCTGGAGACCGAGGTGATGAGGCCGCTGGGCGACGCCGGACCGGCGTTGACGGAGACGCTCGACGCGTTTCTGGACTCGGGCGGCGCGATTGAGGCATGTGCCCGCCGACTGTTCGTTCATCCAAACACGGTGAGATATCGCCTCAAGCGCATCGCGGACTTCACGGGCCGCGATCCCACCACTCCGCGCGACGCTTACGTACTGCGTGTGGCCTCGACCGTGGGCCGATTGACCAGGCAGGCACACCATTCGAGCACCCCGGCCACGGAGGGGCGGGCGGGGTAACAAATTTCGGGTCTATATCGATGGAGTCGCATCACATGCCGTTTTGTGGAGATTCTACAAAAAGATAAGACGAGGTTCATAATCTCTTACACCGCGCAGATGCGTTCCCACAGTGTTTTCTTAAACACGTGCTCGCATTGCTTGCTCCCGGACAGGGATCGCAGACCCCCGGCATGCTCGCCTCGTGGCTTGAGCTGCCTGGTGCGGCCGACCGCATCTCCAGCTGGTCGCAGTCCAGCGGTCTTGACCTGGCCCGCCTCGGCACCACCGCGACGGCCGAGGAGATCACCGACACCGCGGTGACCCAGCCGCTGGTGGTCGCGGCGACGCTGCTGGCCTGGGAAGAACTGACCAAGCGCGGCCTGCTGGCCGGACGTGACTTCATCGCGGCCGGGCACTCCGTCGGCGAGATCGCGGCCTACGCGATCTCGGGCGTGATCTCCAGCGACGATGCCGTGGCGTTGGCCGCCACCCGTGGCGCCGAAATGGCCAAAGCATGCGCTCTCGAGCCGACCGGCATGTCGGCGGTGCTCGGTGGCGATGAGGCCGAGGTGCTCAGCCGCCTGGAGGCGCTCGACCTGGTGCCCGCCAACCGCAATGCCGCCGGCCAGATCGTCGCGGCGGGCGCGCTGACGGCGCTGAGCAAGCTGGCCGAGGACCCGCCGGCCAAGGCCCGCGTGCGCCCGCTCGCCACGGCCGGCGCGTTCCACACGCACTACATGGCCTCGGCGACCGACGGCTACGCCGCCGCGGCCGAGAGCGTCGCCACTGGCGAGCCGACCGCTACCCTGTTGTCGAATGCCGACGGCCAGCCGGTCGCCTCGGCATCCGACGCCATGAGCAAGCTGGTCGCCCAGCTCACCCAGCCCGTGCGCTGGGATCTGTGCACGGAGACGCTCCGGCAATCGAACGTGACCGCGATCGTCGAGTTCCCGCCCGCCGGGACACTCGCCGGAATCGCCAAGCGCGAACTCAGAGGGGTTCCGACGCATGCCGTCAAAGCCCCTGCTGACCTGGATGGGCTATCTGAGCTCTAAAGGTGTGACTCTCGGCGTCGCCGAGGGTCAGTACAACCGCATAACAACGTAAACCGAAGTAACACAACCAATTAGAAGGAGCCATTGTGGCCGCCACTCAGGAAGAAATCATCGCCGGTCTCGCCGAGATCATCGAAGAGGTCACCGGTATCGAGCCCTCGGAGGTCACCCCCGAGAAGTCGTTCGTCGACGACCTGGACATCGACTCGCTGTCGATGGTGGAGATCGCCGTGCAGACCGAGGACAAGTACGGCGTGAAGATTCCCGACGAGGACCTCGCCGGTCTGCGCACCGTGGGTGACGTCGTCTCCTACATCCAGAAGCTCGAGGAAGAGAACCCCGAGGCTGCCGCCGCGCTGCGCGAGAAGATCGAAGCGGATCGCGCGTGACCAGGCCTTCCACTGCTAACGGCGGTTACCCCAGTGTTGTGGTAACCGCCGTCACGGCGACGACGTCGATCGCGCCGGACATCGAGGGCACGTGGAAGGGCTTGTTGGCAGGCGAGAGCGGCATCCACGTCCTCGAAGACGAATTCGTCACCAAGTGGGACCTACCCGTGCGGATCGGCGGCCACCTCAAAGAGGACGTCGACAGCCACATGGGCCGGCTGGACCTGCGACGCATGTCGTACGTCCAGCGGATGGCCAAACATCTCGGTGGCCAGGTCTGGGACGCCGCCGGTGCCCCCGAGGTCGACCCGGACCGCTTCGCAGTCGTGGTCGGCACCGGTCTAGGTGGCGGCGAGAAGATCGTGGAGACCTACGACCTGATGAACGAGGGCGGCCCCCGCAAGGTCTCGCCGCTGGCCGTTCAGATGATCATGCCGAACGGTGCCGCTGCGGTCATCGGCTTGCAGCTCGGTGCCCGTGCGGGCGTCATGACGCCGGTGTCGGCCTGTTCGTCGGGTTCGGAGGCCATCGCACACGCCTGGCGGCAGATCGTCATGGGCGACGCCGACATCGCCGTCTGCGGCGGTGTCGAGGGTGGCATCGAGGCGCTGCCCATCGCGGCGTTCTCGATGATGCGCGCGATGTCGACTAACAACGACGATCCCGAAGGCGCGTCGCGTCCCTTCGACAAGAACCGCGACGGGTTCGTGTTCGGCGAGGCCGGCGCGCTCATGGTCATCGAGACCGAGGAGCACGCAAAGGCCCGCGGCGCTCAGCCGCTGGCCCGCCTCATGGGCGCGGGTATCACGTCGGACGCCTTCCACATGGTGGCGCCGGCTCCCGACGGCATTCGTGCCGGTCGTGCGATGACGCGATCGATAGAACTGGCGGGCTTGTCGCCCAAAGACATCGACCACGTCAACGCCCACGCCACGGCGACCCCCATCGGAGACACCGCGGAGGCCAACGCCATCCGCGTCGCCGGTGTGGACCACGCCGCGGTGTACGCGCCGAAATCGGCGCTCGGCCACTCCATCGGTGCAGTGGGTGCACTCGAGTCGGTGCTGACGGTGCTGTCGCTGCGCGATGGCGTCATCCCGCCGACACTGAACTACGAAACACCGGATCCGGAAATCGATTTGGACGTCGTCGCGGGCGAGCCCCGGTACGGCGACTACAAGTACGCGATCAACAACTCGTTCGGATTCGGCGGACACAACGTGGCGCTTGCCTTCGGCAAGTACTGAGTGTTCGGGGGAAAGGAAGCATCGCAACTTTCATGACAGGGTTAGCCACGGGGAACGGCCTTCCCAATGTTGTCGTCACTGGCGTCGCCATGACGACTGCCCTGGCTACCGATGCGAACAGCACGTGGCAGAAACTGCTCGACGGCCACAGCGGCATCCGCAAGCTCGAGGATCCGTTTGTCGAGGAGTTTGACCTTCCGGTTCGTATCGGCGGTCATCTTCTGGAGAACTTCGAGAATGAGCTGACGCGGGTAGAGCTGCGTCGGTTGTCGTATCTGCAGCGGATGTCGACGGTGTTGAGCCGGCGGGTCTGGAAGGACGCCGGTGAGCCCGAGGTCGATCCGAAGCGGTTGATGGTATCCATCGGTACGGGAATGGGTTCAAGCGAAGAACTCCTCTTTGCTTACGACGGCATGCGGCAGAAGGGCCTACGGGCCGTCTCCCCACTCGCCGTTCAGATGTACATGCCGAACGCGGCCGCGGCTGCGGTCGGGTTGGAGCGCAAGGCCAGGGCAGGAGTCGTCACGCCCGTCTCGGCCTGCGCCTCCGGCTCCGAGGGCATCGCGCACGCCTGGCGCAACATCGTGCTTGGCGAAGCCGACATGGCGATCTGTGGCGGCGTCGAGACGAAGATCGAGGCGGTGCCGATCGCCGGGTTCGCGCAGATGCGAATCGTGTTGTCCACCACCAATGATGACCCCGAAGGTGCGTGCCGCCCCTTCGACAGAGACCGCAACGGGTTCGTGTTCGGCGAGGCCGGCGCACTGATGGTCATCGAGACCGAGGAGCACGCCAAGGCGCGCGGTGCCACCATCTACGGACGGATCATGGGCGCCAGCATCACCTCGGACGGCTATCACATCGTGGCGCCGGATCCGAACGGTGAGCAGGCCGGACACGCGATGACACGGGCGATTCAGCTCGCGGGTCTCAAACCCACTGACATCGACCACATCAACGCGCACGCCACCGGCACCAGCGTCGGCGACGTGGCCGAGGGCCAGGCGATCAACAATGCGATGGGCGGCCACAAGCCTGCGGTGTACGCGCCGAAGTCCGCGCTGGGACATTCGGTCGGCGCCGTCGGGGCCGTCGAATCGATCCTGACGGTCTTTGCGCTCCGCAACGGTGTCATCCCACCGACGCTCAACCTGAAGAACCAGGATCCGGAGATCGACCTCGATGTCGTCGCCGGTTCGCCGCGACCCGGCAACTACAACTACGCGATCAACAACTCGTTCGGATTCGGTGGGCACAACGTGGCGCTCGCCTTCGGGAAGTACTAAAGCCCCGATAATCCGGCCCGACAGGAGGTTTCGATGACGATCACGGCCCCCGAGGCAGTAGGCGAATCAACCGACCCCCGCGATCCGCTTCTGCGCCTGAAGCACTTCTTCGACGACGACTGCACCCTGGAGTTCCTGCACGAGCGGGACCGGTCGGGTGTGCTCGCTGCCGCAGGAACGGTCAACGGCGTGCGAACGATCGCGTTCTGCACCGACGGGACCGTGATGGGTGGCGCGATGGGCGTGGAGGGCTGCGCCCACATCGTCAGCGCCTACGACACCGCCATCGAAGAACAGAGCCCGATCGTGGGCATCTGGCACTCCGGCGGTGCCCGGCTCGCCGAGGGCGTACGGGCGCTGCACGCCGTTGGTTTGGTGTTCGAGGCGATGATCCGGGCATCGGGCTACATCCCGCAGATCTCGGTTGTCGTCGGGTTCGCCGCTGGCGGCGCCGCTTACGGTCCCGCACTGACCGACGTCATCGTGATGGCGCCGGATAGCCGGGTGTTCGTCACCGGCCCCGACATCGTGCGCAGTGTCACCGGCGAGGACGTCGACATGGCGTCCCTCGGCGGTCCCGACACCCACCACAAGAAGTCCGGCGTGTGCCACATCGTCGCCGACGACGAGCCCGACGCCTATGCGCGCGGCCGTCGGCTGGTCGGATTGTTCTGCCAGCAGGGCCATTTCGACCGCAACAAGGCCGAGGCCGGTGACACCGACCTGCACGCCTTGCTTCCCGAATCGGCTCGGCGCGCCTACGACGTGCACCCGCTGGTCGAAGCATTGCTCGACGCGGATGCGCCCTTCGAGGAATTCCAAGCCAAGTGGGCGCCGTCGATGGTGATCGGCCTCGGTCGGCTGTCCGGGCGCACCGTCGGCGTCCTCGCCAACAACCCGCTGCGGCTGGGTGGCTGCCTGAACTCCGAAAGTGCCGAGAAGGCAGCACGTTTCGTGCGGCTGTGCGACGCGTTCGGCATTCCGCTCGTCGTCGTGGTCGACGTGCCCGGTTATCTGCCCGGTGTTGACCAGGAGTGGGGCGGCGTGGTGCGACGCGGCGCGAAGCTCCTGCACGCGTTCGGTGAGGCCACGGTCCCCCGCGTCACATTGGTGACACGCAAGATCTATGGCGGCGCCTACATCGCGATGAACTCGCGCTCCCTCAACGCAACCAAGGTGTTCGCGTGGCCGGACGCCGAGGTCGCCGTCATGGGCGCCAAGGCCGCCGTCGGCATCCTGCATCGTAAAAAGCTCGCCGCAGCGCCCGACGACGAGCGAGACGCGCTGCACGAGGAGCTTGCCGCCGAGCACGAACGCATCGCGGGCGGCGTGGATTCCGCCATCGAGATCGGTGTTGTCGACGAGAAGATCGACCCGGCCCACACCCGCAGCAAGCTGACCCAGGCGCTGGCCGAGGCGCCTGCACGACGCGGACGGCACAAGAACATTCCGCTGTAGGTTTAGCTCAGAACACCTCGGTAAATCCTCGCTTCCGTAATGTGGTTAGCGGCCCATCCCGTCGGGGGACAAACCTGGGCCCCGACAATGGAGTGAGGAGCACACATGTTTGGCATCACCATTCGCCGTGGAGTCGCAGGGGTAATCGCGGCGGGAACGTTGACAGGACTTGCAGGCGCAATTGCGGTGCCGACGGCATCTGCTGCACCCCCGTGTGACGCCGCCGGACTCAACACCGCGATCAGCAAGGTGTCGGGGGACACCGCCGCATACCTGTCCAACCATCCCGGTGCGAATGACGCAATCACGAACGCCGGCGGATCGGGTGGCAATGCCGAGGCCGCAATCCGTAACTACTTCGTTGCTCATCCGACGGAGTGGGCAGATCTGCAACGCATCGCGACGCCGTTGCGGAACCTGCGGGCCCAGTGCGAGGCGGATGTGGCACCCACAGAGATCGCGCGGCTCTACGACGCGATGGCCTCATAGCGACAAGCTTTATCGGGCAACCATTTCCTCTGCGACGGGCAACACCGCCCTGCGGTCGGCGTCGACCAGCCCGATACGGGTGCGCCGATCAATGATGTCGTCGACGGTCAGCGCGCCTTCATGCGTCGCGGCGTACTCGAACTCGGCGCGGATCACGTCGATGCCGTCGGCCACCGGATCCAACGGCCGGTCACAGGTGGCCGCGGCAACGACATTCGGCGCCTCGGCACCGAAGCGGGCCACCAGTGACGGCGGCAAGTCGGTGGGAACACGCTGTGCCGCAACGGGGTTCGACGGCGCACCGACCAGCGGAAGGTTACGCGTTCGACAACGACCCGCAGACAAGCTCCGCAATTCGATGGCCTTGTCGAGGACGTCCTGGGCCATGTAGCGGTATTCGGTCAGCTTACCGCCGATCACGCTGATCACTCCGGACGCCGATTCGACCACGGCGTGATCCCGTGACACGTCGGCGGTCCGTCCGCTCCCAGTATCAATCAAGGGCCGCAACCCCGCGTAGGCGCCGATGACGTCGTTGCGACCGAGCTTGGTGTCCAGGGCCGTGTTGACGGTGTCGAGCAGGAAGCCGATCTCCTCCGACGTCGGCTGGGGCACATCGGGTATCGCGCCGGGCGCATCCTCGTCGGTCAGGCCGAGATACACCCGACCGAGCTGCTCCGGCATCGCGAACACGAAGCGATTCAGTTCACCGGGGATCGGAATAGTCAGCGCGGCAGTGGGATTGCCGAACGCCTCGGCATCGAACACGAGATGTGTGCCGCGGCTGGGTCGCAATCTGATCGCGGTGTCGACCTCTCCCGCCCACACCCCGCTGGCGTTGATGACGGCCCGCGCGTTCACGTCGAAGGACTCGCCGGACAACTGATCGGTCAGGCGCACCGAGGTTCCGGTGGCGTGCGAGGCGGCGACCCGCGTCAAAATGACCGCGCCGTGCTGGGCTGCGGTTCTCCCGACGGCTGCGACCAGGCGGGCGTCGTCGATCAATTGTCCGTCGTAGGCGACGAATCCACCCGACAGGCCGTGACGTCTGACCGCAGGAACCATGTCGATCGCGCGGCTCGCGGAGATCCGTCGTGACCTCGGCAGCGTGTCCGATCGCGTGCCCGCCATGCGGCGCAGCGCGTCACCGGCGAGGAAACCCGCGCGCACCAGTGCCCGTTCGGGGGTACCCATCGCGGGCAGCAGCGGCACCAGCTGGGGCATCGCGCTGACGAGGTGAGGCGCGTTGCGCGCCATCAGGATTCCCCGTTCGACCGCGCTACGTCTGGCGATACCGACATTGCCGGTGGCCAGGTACCGCAGGCCGCCGTGGACGAGCTTTGATGACCACCGGCTGGTTCCGAACGCCAGGTCGTGCTTCTCCACCAGGGCGACCGTCAAACCGCGTGACGCCGCATCCAGCGCGATCCCGGTTCCAGTGATCCCGCCGCCGATGACGACGACGTCGAGCCGTCCTCCGTCGGCCAGCGCCGCGAGTTCACGCGCGCGTCGAGTTGCATTGAGCGCGGCCGCGTTCGTCATGGCTTGAGGTATCCGTTCAGCGAGTGGGCGAGCTCGACGGCGAGAGCGTCGGCATCCAGGATCGGCTCGACGATCTGTGCGGACTGGATTGTCGACTGGGTGATCAACAGACACATGGCGGCGAGCTGCCGGGGATCACCAGGACGCACACTGCCCTCCCGCTGAGCTTCGATCAACTCGCGGGCGACCGCGTCGATGAGGATCTGCTGGCTGGTGCCGAGGCGTTCGGCGATGTACACCATGGCCAGTTCCGGCGCGGTATGGAACACCGACATCACGACGTCGTCATGCCGGAGCCGTTCGGCGACGGTGACGATCCGCTCGACAAGCGCTGCACGGCCTGCGCCGCGGGACGGGACGTCGCGCAGCACACCGACGATGCGTGCCGTGAGCAGCGCGGCCAGCAGTGCGCGGGTGTCGGGCCAGCGCCGGTAGATGGTCGGCCTGCTCACGCCGGCCCGGCGGGCGATCTCGGCGAGCGTCACCCGGTCGACGCCGTAGGCGAGCACGCAACTCGCGGCCGCATCGAGGATCCGGTCGCCGAGATCCGGCGACGCTTCGTTACTGATTGACAGCATGTGTAATACTGTAACGCATGATGAAGTGGAACGCGTGGGGTGACCCGGCGAAAGCCAAGCCGCTCTCGGATGGAATCCGCAGCCTGCTGTCGCAGGCGCTCGGCGTCGGAGACTCCTCGCTTCCCGAACTGGACCCCGACGAGGTCCGGCTTCGGCCGTCGGCGCTGTCGCAGGCCGACTGCGCCGCGTTCGCCGACATCGTCGGCGCCGAACATTGCGGCGTCGACGACCAGGCCAGGCTGTTGCGAGCGGGCGGCAAATCCACCCTCGACCTGCTGCGCCGCCGTGACAGCGGAGTCCAGGACGCCCCCGACGCGGTCCTGTTCCCTGGCAACGAGGACGAAATCGCTGCCATTCTTCGCCTTTGCGGAGAGCGCGGCATCGCCGTCGTCCCGTTCGGCGGCGGCACGAGCGTCGTCGGCGGCCTTGATCCACTGCGCGGACAGTTCACCGCGGTGATCTCGCTCGATCTGCGCAGACTCAACGAGCTGCACTCCCTGGATGAGATCTCGGGCGAAGCCGTGCTCGGCGCGGGATTGACGGGACCGGACGCCGAACGGCTTCTCGGCGAACGCGGCTTCTCTCTCGGCCACTTCCCGCAGAGTTTCCAGTTCGCGACGATCGGTGGATTCGCCGCGACCCGGTCGTCGGGGCAGGACTCGGCGGGCTATGGACGCTTCAACGACATGGTCCGCGGCCTCCGCGCCGTCACCCCCGCCGGTGCGCTCGACCTCGGACGCGCCCCCGAGTCCGCCGCTGGCCCCGACCTGCGTCAACTGCTGATCGGCTCGGAGGGCGCCTTCGGCGTCATCACCCGCGTCCGCGTTCGCGTCCACCCGGTACCGGCGGCCACCCGCTACGAGGCATGGTCGTTTCCCGACTTCACCACCGGCGCCGACGCGCTGCGGGCCGTCGCCCAGACCGGCACCGGCCCGACCGTGCTGCGGCTGTCCGACGAGGCCGAGACCGGCGTCAACCTCGCCACCACCGACAGCATCGGCGAGGACAGCATCACCGGCGGCTGCCTCGCGATCACCGTGTTCGAGGGGTCAGAGGACCATGTCGCAAGCAGGCACGCCGAAACCCGCGCACTGATGGCAGCCAAGGGCGGCACTTCGCTGGGCGACGGGCCCGCACGCGCATGGGAACACGGCCGGTTCGACGCGCCGTACCTACGCGACTCGCTGTTGTCCGCCGGCGCACTGTGCGAAACGCTCGAGACCGCCACCAGCTGGGCCAACATTGCCGTGGTGAAATCCGCGGTGACCGAGGCGCTGACGACCGCGCTGGCCGAAACGGGCACGGCCGCACTTGTGCTGTGCCACATTTCGCACGTGTATCCCACCGGCGCGTCGCTGTACTTCACGGTGGTCGCGGGCCAGCGCGGCAACCCCGTCGAGCAGTGGCGCAAGGCGAAGTCCGCTGCATCGAACGCCATGATGCGCGCCGGAGCCACCATCACCCACCACCATGCCGTGGGCGCCGATCACCGGCCGTGGATGCGCGACGAGATCGGCGAGCTCGGTGTCCAAGTGCTGGCCGCGGTCAAGGCCACGCTCGACCCGGCGGGAATTCTCAACCCGGGCAAGCTGATTCCGTAGCGCGCACGCGAGGAGCAAAAATTACGATGCAGCGGGTCACGATGCTGACCAATCCCGCGTCGGGGCACGGCAGCGCGCCTCACGCGGCCGAACGGGCAGTAGCCCAGCTGCAGCGGCGGGGAGTCGACGTCGTCGCCATCGCGGGTACCGATGCCGACCATGCCCGACGGCTCATCGACGGCGCACTCGAGCGCGGAATGGATGCACTGGTCGTCGTAGGCGGTGACGGCATCATCTCGCTCGCGCTGCAGGTGCTCGCTCAGACCGACATCCCGCTGGGCATCATCCCGGCGGGCACCGGCAACGACCATGCGCGCGAATTCGGCATTCCCGCAAAGGATCCCGCGGCCGCGGCAGATGTCGTCGTCGACGGCATCACTCAAACGGTAGACCTCGGCCGCATCAGGGGCGCCGACGGCACCGACCGATGGTTCGGCACCGTGATGGCCGCGGGCTTCGATTCGCTGGTCACCGATCGCACCAATCGGATGCGGTGGCCACACGGCAGGATGCGCTACAACCTGGCCATGCTCGCCGAGCTATCGCAGCTGCGGCTGTTGCCGTTCCGGTTGTCGTTCGACGGCGAGGAACTCGAGACGCGGCTCACCCTTGCCGCATTCGGTAACACGAAAAGCTATGGCGGCGGCATGCGGATCTGTCCGCACGCCGACCCCACCGACGGTCAACTGGACGCGACGATGGTGGCCTCGGCGTCGCGCACGAGGCTGATTCGCTTGTTCCCCACCGTGTTCAAGGGCACCCACATCGACCTCGACGAGGTGTACACCGCGAGAGCACGCACGATCACCGTCGACTCCCCCGGCATCAACGCATACGCCGACGGCGAGTTCGTCTGCCCGCTTCCGGTGGAGGTGTCGGCGGTTCCGGGCGCGCTGACAATACTGCGGGCCCGCTAGCCCACGCCGCGGTTGAGCCAGGTGACCTCGCCGGTGTCGCCGCCACTGCGGTAAGGCTCGAGGGCCTCGTCCCATGCGGTGCCGAGCACCGAGTCCAGTTCGGCGGCGAGCATGTCGGCGCCGGCCGACATCAGCGACCGCAGCCGCATCTCCCCGACCATGACGTCGCCGTTGGCGCTCATCGAGCCGCTCCACAGACCCAGCTGCGGTGTGTGGCAGTAGCGCTGGCCGTCCACGCCGGGGCTGGGATCCTCGGTCACCTCGAAGCGCAGCACGGACCACGACCGCAGCGCATTGGCGAGCTGTGCTCCTGCGCCGACAGGGCCGACCCAGTTGGTGACGGCGCGCAGCTGCCCGGGCATCGCCGGCTGCGGAGTCCAGGTGAGATTCGCCCTCGACTTCAGGGTCGACGACAACGCCCACTCGACGTGCGGGCACACGGCCGCTGGTGAGGCGTGGATGTAAACCACGCCCGTCGTCGAGTCGGCGAACTGGTTCGACGCACGCATCTGCTGCTCCTTCGGCTCCACGAGGGACGTCTTCCCCAACGACCTGGCGGATGAAATGAGCTGCAGTTGTGTCGTACGTGCCTATTGTGCCTTGTGAGGCCCCTGTTGCGCTAGCCCCCGAGCTATTTGCTGCCGAATTCGGCGATCACGTCGTCGGAAAGAGCGGGCCAACGCTCGTATGCCCAGTCGCCGAATTCGCGATCGGTCAGCGCGACGAGCGCCAGTTCGCGGTCCGGATCGACCCAGATGAACGTCCCTGACTGGCCAAAATGGCCGTAGGTGCCGCCGCTGTTGGTCGATCCCGTCCAGTGCGGTGACTTGTCGTCGCGAATCTCGAAGCCCAGCCCCCAGTCGTTGGGCCGCTGAACGCCGAAACCGGGCAGCACACCGTCGAGCCCGGGAAACTGGACGGTGGTGGCCTGGGCGTGCATGTCGCTCGACACCAGCGCCGGCCGCAACAGCTCGGCGGCGAAGGCCGCGAGGTCGGAAACCGTCGACGTCAAGCCGTAGCCGGCCGCCTCGGCGCCCCCGTCGAGTTCGCTGGACGCCATGCCGAGCGGCTCGAAGACCGCCTCCGCCAGGTAGCGGGCGAACTCGATGTCGGCTTCGGTGGCGACTGTCTGCGCGGCCACCCCGAAGCCGTAGTTCGAGTAGATCCGGCGCTTGCCCGGCTCTGCCATCAGCTTGTTGGTGTGCATCGAGTATCCGGAGGTGTGCGCCAACAGATGCCGCACCGTCGAATCCGGCGGGCCCGCAGGGGTGTCCAGATCGACGACGCCCTCTTCGATCGCGATCTGAACGGCGCGCGCCACCAACGGCTTCGTCACCGACGCCAGCGGGAACCGGTGGGCGGTGTCGCCGTGTTCGGCGATGATGCCGGAGGGTCCGACGACAGCGGCCGCCGCGGTCGGCACCGGCCAATCCGATATGACTTCCAGCGCGCTCATCGCGCAGGACGTTACTTCCTGGCGCTGTAGTAGTAGTTGAACGGGTCGGATTCGATCTAGACGACGGGGTCGACCACCACGCCGGTGATGACCGCCCAACGCTGCATCGACTCCGTCCACGCCCTGCGGTGTTGTTCGTCTGCCCGCCGGCCCGAACGCAGCACCACCCGATACACGTCGCCCGCCCAGTCGAGCGGTATCCGGTCGTCGAGCACAGGCAGCAGCGCATCGTCGAGTAGCCGGTATCCCTCCGCGGCGCGGGCTTCCAGCAGCGCGGCAACGCCATCGACGACGCGGCCGAGCAGGGCGAGGGTGGCGTCGCCGGTATCGGAGGCCGTTTGCCGCAACGCGGCTGCGGCCTGGCTCAACGTGCTCGTATCACCGGAATTCAATGCGGTGGCGGCGTCGACATAAGCGAGGTAGCCGTCGATACCGCGGGCGGAGTCACCCGCGGCCAGGCCGTGCGCGCGGTCCGCCCACTGTCGCGACACGCCGTCATGCCCGCGGGCATGCCACTGCATCGAGAGAACCGTGGCGGTCATCGCGGCGGCGGCGGGGTCGGTGCGCACTACCCTGTCGAAGGCGCGCTCGGCCAGCCGAACCGCTTCCCGGCCGTATCCGAGGCGCCAGGCCGCGGCTGCGTAGGCATCGAGGTCGTCGAGCGGTATCGGTCCGAGTCCCTCAGCGCGTACGAACGCCGCGTAGCTGCCACGCCAGTCGTGGCGCCGGTGGGCTGCGCGAGCCTCGGCGAGGTAATCGATCAGCGTCTCCATGGTCATAGGTTCCCACTATCCCGCTAAGGTTTTGCCCCATGGGTCAGACGGTGCGTGGAGTGATTTCGAGGAAGAAGGGTGAGCCGGTCGAGGTGGTGGATGTCGTCATCCCCGACCCGGGTCCCGGCGAGGTGGTCGTCGACATTCTGGCGTGCGGGGTATGTCATACCGATCTGACCTACCGTGAGGGCGGCATCAATGACGAGTACCCGTTCCTGCTGGGTCATGAGGCCGCGGGCGTGGTCGACGCGGTCGGCGAAGGTGTCACCAACGTGGCGCCGGGCGACTTCGTGATCCTGAACTGGCGTGCGGTGTGCGGGCAATGCCGCGCCTGCAAGCGGGGACGGCCGCACCTGTGCTTCGACACCCACAATGCTGCGCAGAAGATGACGTTGACCGACGGCACCGAGTTGACTCCGGCGCTGGGTATCGGGGCGTTCGTCGACAAGACCCTGGTGCACGAGGGGCAGGCCACCTTGGTCAATCCGGCCGCTGACCCTGCGGTCGCCGGGCTGCTGGGTTGTGGGGTGATGGCCGGCATCGGTGCTGCGATCAACACCGGCGCGGTCAACCGTGACGACACCGTCGCGGTGATCGGATGTGGCGGTGTGGGCGATGCCGCGATCGCGGGTTCGGCGCTGGTCGGGGCTAAACGGATCATCGCGGTGGACACCGACGACAAGAAGCTCGACTGGGCGCGCGGTTTCGGCGCAACGCACACGATCAACGCCGGCGAACTCGACCCGGTGGCGACCATCCAGGATCTCACCGACGGCAACGGCGCCGATGTGGTGATCGACGCGGTGGGACGGCCGGAAACGTGGAAGCAGGCGTTCTATGCCCGTGATCTTGCGGGAACCGTTGTGCTGGTGGGGGTTCCGACTCCGGACATGACGTTGGAGATGCCGCTGGTCGACTTCTTCTCCCGCGGCGGCTCACTGAAGTCGTCGTGGTACGGCGACTGCCTTCCCGAGCGCGACTTCCCCACCCTGATCAGCCTGTACCTGCAGGGCAGGCTGCCGTTGGAGAAGTTCGTATCTGAGCGCATCGGCCTCGACGACATCGAGGACGCATTCCACAAGATGCACACCGGCGAGGTACTGCGGTCGGTGGTGGTGTTCAAGTGAACGGCGGCCCGATACAACGCGTGGTCACCCATGGCACCTTCGAACTCGACGGCGGCAGTTGGGAAGTCGACAACAACATCTGGGTCGTCGGCGACGACAACGACGTCGTCGTCTTCGACGCCGCGCACGACGCCGGCCCGATCGTGAACATGGTCGGCGGTCGCAACGTCGTGGCGGTGGTGTGTACGCACGGCCACAACGACCATGTGACGGTGGCACCCGAACTCGGCGACGCGTTGGACGCACCGGTGTTGTTACATCCTGCCGACGACGTGCTGTGGCGGATGACTCATCCGGACAAGGGCTTTCGCGCTGTCGGCGACTCGGAGACGCTGAGGGTGGCCGGCACGGAGTTGCGCGCATTGCACACGCCTGGGCACTCGCCGGGCTCGGTGTGCTGGTATGCCCCCGAGCTGAAGGCGGTGTTCTCCGGCGACACCCTGTTCGAGGGAGGGCCCGGGGCGACGGGCCGGTCGTACTCCGACTTCCCGACGATCCTGGAATCCATCGCGGGCCGACTCGGCACGTTGCCCGGCGAAACCGTGGTCTACACCGGCCATGGCGACTCGACCACCATCGGCGACGAGATCGTGCACTACGACGAATGGGTGGCCCGCGGCCACTAGTCATCCCTCCCGCGTAGGTCGTCACCTTCTCGGGCAGCGAAGACTACCGTTGTGTCATGCCCGAGAAGCCGTCGGCAGTTCCCGAGTCGAGCGTTGTCGTTCGGCCCGAGCCGATGGAGAGCAAGACCTATACGGTCAGCTCGCGGTTGCAGGCCGCCGGATTGCGCGCGGCGATAGCGCTTTTCGAGCAAGCCGCCGACACGGTACCGCTGCCGCGCGCACCGCAGCCCATCGTCATCGCCGACTACGGCGCCTCGACCGGACACAATTCGCTGCTGCCTATTTCGGCGGCGCTGCCGGTGCTGCGCAGTCGGACCCGGCCGGAGCATTCCATCCTCGTCGTCCACACGGACGTGCCGGACAACGACTTCACGGTGATGTTCGAAACGCTGGCCGACGATCCGGACACCTATTTGAGCAAGGACGCCGCGACATTCGCCTCGGCCGTGGGACGGTCGTTCTACGGCCAGATCATCCCGTCCAACAGCGTTCACCTCGGCTGGTCCTCGTGGGCGATCCTCTGGCTGAGCCGAGTCCCTGCGCCTATCCCCGACCACGTGCAGGTGAACTACAGCGCTGACGAGTCCGTGCGCGCCGCCTACGCCAGGCAGGCCGCGTACGACTGGCACGAGTTCGTCGCGTTCCGCGGTCGCGAACTGGCGCCGGGAGGGCAACTCGTCGTGCTGACGATGGCGTTGGACGAGCACGGCGAGTTCGGCTACCGGCCCGTGCTGGGCGCCCTGGTCGATGCGCTCGGTGAGCTGACCGCCGACGGCCTGGTAAGCGAGGACGAGGTGCGGGGCATGTGCATGCCGATCGTGGGGCGACAAGAGGCGGACTTCCTCGCTCCCTTCGCGCCGTCGGGCCGCTTCGAGCGGCTGTCCATCGAGCATCTCGAGGTGTTCAACGCCGAGGACCGATTCTGGATGCAATACCAAGTCGACCAGGACGCAACGGTTTTCGGCGCGCTGTGGGCGGCCTTCGTCAGGGCTTCGATCTTCCCCACGCTGGCCTCCGCGCTGGCCGGCGGCCGCAAGGACGCCCGCGCGCCGCAGTTCTTCGATCGGCTGCAAGCAGGTATCGCCCAGCGATTAGCCGCGGCGCCCGAGCCGGTACAGATTCCGTTGGCCAACCTGGTGCTGACCAAACGGCAAAGGGCCTAGGGCGCAGGCTGTATTGGCGCCGGAACAAACGGCAGACCCGGGATCGTCGAATACGGCAGCGTTGGGATGAGCCGTGGCGGCGTAGAAGGCGACGACGGCGCCTCCGGTGGTGGTGGGGGCGGAGCCTCTGACGCGGGAGGTGGCGGCGGTGGCGCTTCACTCGCCGGAGGTGGCGGCGGCGGTGGAGCCTCCGAGACGCTCTGCGGCGCCCTGGTGATCGTCTCGGTCACCGGCGGGGGTGGCGGCGGCGCCTCCGTGGGCGGTGGCGCGCGGATCCCCCTCATCACCACGACGCTGTCGCAGCACTTCGGGGCCCCGGTCATCACACTCCCGCAACCGGAATTGACCGCGGCGATCGGCGGCGGGCTGACCGCCGCCCGCGGCACCGCCGATGGGGGTGCGACGGCGATGGCCGCAGCGCTGAGCCCACCCACCGCGGCGGCGGCCGCGGTGGCGGCCACCCAGATGGCGCCGGAAGTCCAGCCCGGCGACACGGGGTCGGGCCCGTCGTCGGGCTTGGCCTGGTCCGAGGCCGACGACATCCCGGACGTCGTCGCCGTCACAGATCCCTACGACTACGCGGG
>LZSH01000412.1 GCA_001665255.1 Mycobacteriaceae bacterium 1482268.1
ACGCGATCGCGCTCCGCTGCCAGGTGCGGATCGAGCCTATGCGGCGCGGCTACACCGAAGAGGAGGCCGCCGGTCTGCTCGACCTCTTCGGCCCGCGTGAGCGCTGGTCGACCACGCTGCACAACTTCCAATGGCTCCAGACCGGCGCCATGATTCAGGGCTTCACCGGCGCCACCCAGGTCAACCTCCCGCTGGAGTGCACATACGACTTCGAGGTGGTGGCCGCGAAGTATCTGCACGCACTGCGCGAGGGCCACGTGCCGCTGCAATTCCTCTTCAGCGGAACGATTTTCTCCAAGGGCCCCCGCGGATTCGCGGTGCAACAGGTGCCGTGGGACCGCGAGGACCGCTTCGAGATGCCGGTGTCAGTGTGGGGAGATCTGATCCGGCAGCACTATCCGAACACCGGGTGGTTGCGGCTGGAGCACGAAACCATCGAGGCATTGGCGGCCTACCGGTCGGCACGCGGGCTGCTGTCCTTCGACGAGGCGATCACCTCGCTGCTCGCCGCGAGCTCCACGGAGGAGTTGCGATGACGGCCCGACATTGGGACCGTGCCCGCGCCGTCGCGGACGCGGTTCTCTACGAGGGCTACCTGCTCTACCCGTATCGCGCCGACTCGCGCAAGAACCAGACCCGTTGGCAGTTCGGCGTGCTGGGACCGGCGGGCGCCGCAGACGCTGGCATCGGCGAGGACGACTCGCTGTCGGCGCAATTGCTCGTGGCGCCGGGACAGCACCCGACAGTGTCGATCGTCGTTCGCTTCCTGCAGCTGCAGCACCGGGGCGTCGAGAAAGCCCTGCCGGACGGACATTTCGAACCCGTGGACGAGCTGGTCTCCGATTCGCAATCATGGCTGCGATGGGACGAGGCCGTCGAACGCGAGATCTCCTTCGGCCCACTGCATCTCGAATCCGGCCTGGCGCAGACGCTTCCGATCGAAGTGGAGGCGGGCACCGACATCGAACACATCGACGGTGGCAGGCTAGTGCGTACGCGACGCGCGTTGCACGCGCAGCTCGAGATGTCGGCAGAGCGCGACGACGGGTTCGAGCGCCTCACCGTCAGCGTGCGCAACACCGCGGCCCCGGCCCACACCAAGGACGACGCGATCGCGGTGTCGCTGATCGGGACTCACCTGATCGCCGAGATCGTCGACGGCGACTTCGTGTCACTCCTCGAGCCACCTTCATCGGCCGACAAGGCCGTCGCGCGCTGCCTGCACCACCGATGCTTTCCCGTGCTCGCCGGGCCACCGGGCGACCACGCACTGATACTGGTGTCGCCGATCATCCTGTACGACCACCCCGAGATCGCCGAACAGAGCAAGGGCGCGCTGTACGACTCCACCGAGATCGACGAGATCCTCACCTTGCGGGTGATGACGATGACCGACGAGGAGAAGGCCGCGGCCCGCGCCACCGATCCGCTCGCCGCACAAATCATCGATCGCTGTGACTCGATGTCCCCGGAAGCGATGCTCGACCTGCACGGCGTGCTCCGCAACCCGCACGCCATCGGCGACGACGCCGGGCTGATCCCCGAGATACCCGACGGCGTGGACTGGTGGGATCCACTGGCGGACACCGCAGTTCGCCCCGACATCGACGCGGTCCTGGTCAACGGTATCCGGGTGAGCCGAGGCAGCAGGGTGCGGCTTCATCCGTCGCGCCGCGCCGACGCCCAGGACCTGTTCTTCGCCGACAAGATCGCCATGGTCACCTCAGTGCACGAAACCGTCGACGGTGACCAGCATGTCGGCGTCGTGCTCGAGGACGACCCGGCCGCCGACCTGCACCGGTGGTACGGCCGCTATCTGTACTTCGCACCCGATGAGGTCGAACCGTTGAGTGAAAGGAATCCGACATGCAAGCAGTAGGCGTCACCGCCACCGTGATCGCGGGCGTCGTCGTGCTCGGCGCCCTGGTGATCGGCGTCCGCTCCCTGCCGGACCTGAACCGCTACCTCAAGATTCGGCGGATGTAGGAATGAGCGAGGTGCAATCACGTCCCAGATCCTGGTAGCCGGTATCGGCAACATCTTCCTCGGCGATGACGGTTTCGGGCCCGAGGTCATGCGCCACGTGCCCGAGCATGTCGCGGGCCCGCACGTCCGGGTGGTGGATTACGGAATCCGCGGCATGCATCTCGCCTACGACCTGCTGGACGGCTGTGACGCCCTCGTCCTCATCGACGCTCTGCCCAACCAGGGCGCCCCCGGCGCCCTGCACGTTTTCGAAGCCGACCACGAAACCCTCTCCCAGCGCGTCGGTCTCGACGCGCACGCGATGGACCCCGCCGCGGTGTTCGCCAGCCTCGCCGCCCTCGGCGGCACGCCGCCGCACACCGTGGTGATCGGATGTGAGGTCGACGATGTCGACGAACGGATGGGACTGACCGACACGGTCGCCGCCGCCGTTCCCGGTGCCGTCGCCGCGATCGAGGACGTCGTCGCGACCCTGCTCCACAACGCGAAGGCGGTGGGCTGAGCCATGTGTCTAGGCATTCCCGGTCAGGTCGTGCAGGTGCTGGAGGGTTACGGCGGGCAGCTGGCCCTCGTCGACGTCGCGGGCGAGCACCGCAAGGTCAACATCGGCATGCTGCCGGAGGAGACCTTCGCCCCGGGCGACTGGGTGATCATCCACATGGGTTTCGTCGTCGAGAAAACCGACGAGGCAGGCGCCGACGCGGCCCTGACCGGTCTGAAGATGATGGGCAGCGGCAAGGACGTGGAGGTTTCACCATGACCGGGCGGCGCCGGCTGCGGGTCTGCGTGCACGGTGTCGTCCAGGGCGTCGGCTTTCGGCCGTTCGTCTACACCTCCGCGGCCTCGCTCGGCCTGTCCGGCTTCGTGCGAAACGACAGCACCGGCGCCGTCATCGAAGTCGAAGGCGCCGAGGCCGATCTCGACGACTTCCTGACCAGGCTCGTCGACCAGGCACCGCCGCTGGCGGTCATCGACTCGGTTGACACACAAGCCATTCCGGTGGCCGGCGGCACCGGCTTCGCGATCGCCGACACGTTACGGTCGGACGGCGGTCGCACGCTGGTCTCCCCCGACGTCGCCATGTGCGCCGAGTGTGCCGCCGAACAACGGGACCCTGACAACCGGCGTTATCGGCACGCGTTCGTCAACTGCACCAACTGCGGCCCCCGCTTCACCATCATCGCCTCGCTGCCGTACGACCGCGCCACAACCACCATGGCCGACTTCCCGATGTGTTCGGATTGCGAGCGGGAATACCGCGACCCGACCGACCGGCGATTCCACGCCCAGCCCGTCTGCTGCCCGAACTGCGGACCCACGCTGCGCTACCGGTCCGGTGCCGATGTGACCGACGGTGAGCGGGCGTTACAAGGGGCACGGCAACTGCTTTCCGACGGCGGCATTCTCGCCGTCAAGGGCATCGGCGGTTACCACCTGGCGTGTGACGCCGCCGACGAATGCGCGGTGGCGGAGCTGCGCCGCCGCAAGCGCCGCGGCGACAAGCCGTTCGCCCTCATGGTGCCCGATCTCGGTGTGGCACAGCGCATCGCCGCGGTTGACGATGTCTCGCAACGACTGTTGTGCGGCCAGCAGCGCCCCATCGTCCTGATGCCGCGGCTGGCGGGCGCCCCGGTGGCCGGATCGGCCGCACCGCACAACCCCGACCTGGGCGTCATGCTCGCCTACACGCCGTTACACGCTTTGCTCTTCGGCCTGCCCGGCGACGAACCCGGCCCCACAGTGTTGGTGATGACCTCCGGCAACCTCGGCGGCGAGCCCATCTGCTTCACCGATGCCGATGCGTTGCACCGACTTTCCGCTCTCGCCGATGGATGGCTGATGCACGACCGGGCCATCCTGGTGCCGTGCGACGACTCGGTCGTACGGGTGGTCGACGGTGCCGAGATGCCGATCAGGCGTTCGCGCGGCTACGCGCCGCTGCCCGTCGCGCTTCCCGTGCCGGTGCCGCCGACCCTGGCCGTCGGCGGTGATCTGAAGAACACCCTGGCCGTCGCCGACCAGAAGTATGCATGGCTGAGCCAGCACATCGGTGACATGGACGACCTGGCCACGCTGTCGGCATTCGATGCAGCCGAGCAGCACCTCGAGGCGCTCACGGGAGTGTCCCCGGAGGTCATCGTCGCCGACGCGCACCCCGGCTATCGCTCGACGGCGTGGGCGCACCGCAACGGCGGTGCGCGTCCGGTTCGATCCGTCCAGCATCACCATGCGCACATTGCGGCGGTGATGGCCGAGCACGGGCTGGACGGTTCACACCGCGTGCTCGGATTCGCTTTCGACGGAACAGGTTACGGGCCCGACGACGCCATCTGGGGCGGCGAGGTCCTGCTCGCCGACTACAAGGGCTACGAGCGCCTGGCCCGACTGAAGTACGTTCCGCTGGCCGGCGGTGACGTCAGCGTGCTGCGGCCCTACCGGATGGCGCTGTCACACCTGTGGGCCGCGGGCCTGGACTGGCAGGACGACCTGCCGGCGGTACGCGCCTCCCCGCCCGACGAGCGCCGGGTACTGCTGCGCCAATTCGAAACAGGATTCGGCTGCACACCCACATCGAGCATGGGCCGGCTGTTCGACGCCGTGTCCGCGCTGGCCGGGGTGAGGCAGACCGTCGCCTACGAAGCCCAGGCCGCCATCGAGCTGGAAGGCATGTCCCGCCAAAGTCACAGCGACACAACGGCGTACTCCTTCGGCATCGACGACACCGCGACACCGGCGATCATCGACCCGGCCCCGGTCCTTGCTGCCGTCGCCGCCGACGTACTTTCCGGCGTCCCACCCGAGGTGGTGGGCGCGCGGTTTCATCGTGCGGTCGCCGACGTGGTCGTCGGCCTGGCCGAGATGGAGGACACCGGTGACCAGCCGATCGCGTTGTCGGGCGGCGTCTTCCAGAACACTCTGCTGCTACGGCTGGTGTTAGACGGCCTTCGGGCCCGCGGCCACCAGGTGATCACCCATCGGCACGTGCCGCCCAACGACGGCGGCATCGCGCTCGGCCAGCTTCTCGTCGGGACGGCGGGCTAGCGATGACCGCACTCCACGACCAGAAGCTGCCCGCCGGTTACACGACGTTCGCGCGCTACGCCTTCCCGCCGAACGAGCTGGGCTACTGCGGTCCCGCCGACTCGGATGTGCTGCTGCGGGCTGACGGCCCCAGCAAAGTGGCCGCCCACGCCAAGGAATTCGACGGCGCCTGGCCGTATCTGCGTGCAATCGCCGAGGCGGCCGGCATACCGGACCCGTTGGACGCCGACGTGGTCCGCAACTACTGGATCGGCGGGCCGCTGCTGGGCCGTGTCGACGCGGCCGAGCTGGTGCAGAGGTTGCGCCACGCATTCAGGGGTCAGGTGACAGGCCTGCTGGGCAATCTCGCGGAATCGGCAGGTGCGCTGGCCCATCACAGCTTTCACGTGTTCGTGGTCTATCCCTGGGTGCGGTTCCTCGACCGCGACGCTGCCACCGCGCTGAAAGTATTGCAGGACTGCAGGATCCGGTGGGGCACAGTGGAGACCGTCGACGGCGAACATGCCACCATCGCGGCGCGACCGCTGACGTTCAGCGATGGCACCCTTGCGCTCGGCGAACCACGACCCGAACGGGTGCGGTGGAGCAGGAACGGAGTGCCGCTGATCGGGTCGCCCGCCCCCGGCGATGTGGTGGCTGCCCACTGGGAATGGGCCTGCGGCGTTCTCACCGAAACCGAATGCACAGCGCTGGCCGATGCCACGCAGACCACGCTGGACCTGGTGAACACCAACCGGGAGGAGCGAAAACCATGACAGTGACCACGAATTCGAGCTACATCGACGTCAACCTGTCCGCGGATCTGGCCGCCGCGGCGCTGGACCTGGCCCGCCGGTTCCACGAGGGCGCGACGCTGTGGGTGATCTCGCCGCAGTGGGAGCCGCACGCCCATCACGTCGCCGTCGAGTTCGTGCATCCCGTGATCATGGGTAAACGGGCGCTGCCGTCGGTGGCGCTCGTCGAACCCGACCCGGTGGCCCAGGCCCGGGTCGCCACCCAGCCGGGTGACCTGCTGATGGCGGTGGCCTCGGCCGACCAACCCGCCGCGATCGACGCGATGCGCCGGGCGCCGGCCTGGGGTGCCCGCACCCTGTGGATCGGATCGGGCCCCCGGCCGCCCGCCGGTGCGGCCGACCACATCCTCTGGGTGGACTCCGACGACCCGATGGTGCCGGCCACCGGCCGCTTCGTGCTGCTGTATCACCTGCTGTGGGAACTCACTCACGTCTGCTTCGAACATCCCGGCCTGCTGAAACCCGCGGCCGAAGAATGTACCGACGACGTGTGTGTGACGTGCAGCGACGAGGGCCGGCTCGGGGAAGTGATTCTCGAGCCCGCAGATCCCTTGGGGCAGGTGCTCGTTCGCACCGCCAAGGGTGAGGAATGGGTCGACGTGACCATCCTCGGCGACGTCGCGCCCAACGACCTCGTGCTGGTGCACGCGGGCACGGCGATAGCGCGCTTGGACACAACCGAGGAGGTGAACCGATGACCACCCCCGGAGGCGAGAGCACCGGCTTCCTCTACCCGTTCATCGAGTCGGAGGAAACCGACGCCCGCAGCCTCCTCGACGACCTCGCGGCATCGGCCAGGGGCAAGGCGGCCGAAAGTGCGCGCCTGCAACGGGAGTCGCTCGATGAGTATGAGTCGGCGCTGGCCGCGGCCGGCGTGGAGATGGCCGAACGCTTCCTGCGCGGCGGCCGGCTCTACACGCTGGGAAATGGGGGCAGTTCGACCGACGCGGCGACGTTGGCGTCGCTGTTCAGCCGCCCGGCCCGCGGTCGTCCGGTGGCGGCGTGGTCGTTGGCCGCCGACGAAGCGGTGGTGACGGCCCTCGGCAACGACGTCGGCTTCGAGCTGATCTTCAAGCGGCAGATCATCGCCCACGCCCGCGACCGCGACGTCGCGATCGCATTGTCGACCTCGGGCAACTCAGAGGATCTGATGACCGCCATCACCGAAGCCAAGCGGCGGGGGTTGATGACGGTCGGCTTCTCCGGCCACGACGGCGGGCGGATGGCCGCGACCGAGGACCTCGACCACTGCTTCACGGTGCACAGCCAGAGCATCCATCGCATCCAGGAGAGTCACGCGATGCTCGGATTCCGGCTGTGGTCGGTCGCCCAGGAGCATATGTCCCGACCCCGTAACGGAGCGCACGCATGAGCACCACCGATGCCATGACGGCCGCCGAACGCGAAGACCGGGTATTGGAGCGGATCGACAAGTTCCGCCAGCGCAGGCCGCGGCTGCTCGACGACGTGGTCACGCTCGCGCACGGCGCGGGCGGAAAGTCGTCCGCGGCGCTCGTCGACGCCGTCTTCGTCGAGGCGTTCCGCAATGACGAACTCGAGCAACTCGGTGACGCGGCGGCGCTGCGCACCCCCTCCGGTGAACGGCTCGCGTTCTCCACCGACTCGTTTGTCGTTGCTCCGCGGCGCTTCCCCGGCGGCTCCATCGGCCATGTGGCCGTGCACGGGACGATCAACGACCTCGCGGTGTCGGGTGCCCGGCCGCAATGGCTGTCGGCGGCCTTCGTCATCGAGGAGGGGTTCCCGATCGCCGAGCTGCGCGAGATCGTCGCCGACATGAGCGAAGCCGCCGCCAAAGCAGGCGTACAGATCGTCACCGGCGACACCAAGGTCGTCGGAAAAGGCGCGGCCGACGGTGTTTACATCTCGACAGCGGGAGTCGGGGTGGTGCCCGAGGGCCGACGGCTGTCGCGCGAGCTCGTCCGGCCGGGCGACAAAGTCCTGGTGTCCGGCACGATCGGCGAACACGGGATGGCGGTCATGCTCGCGCGCGGCGACCTGGCCATCGACGCCGACATCGCTTCGGACACAGCGCCGGTCCACGAACTGGTCGAGCTGCTTCTGGAAGCTGCGCCGTCCACCCGGTGGATGCGCGATGCGACACGCGGCGGCGTCGGAACGGTGTGCAACGAACTGGTCAAGGACTCCCCGTTCGCGCTCGTGCTCGACGAGCACAGCCTGCCGGTGCAGCCGCAGGTGCTCGGCGCGTGCGACATGCTCGGCATCGACCCGCTGTACGTCGCCAACGAAGGGAAGTTCGTCGCCGTCGTCGCACCCGACGAGGCCGAGGCGGGGGTCGCCGCGATGCAGGCGCATCCGCAAGGCGGCAGGGCGAGCGTGGTGGGCGAGATCATGCCCGAGCCCCACGGCATCGTGGCGCTGCGAACTTCCTTCGGCGGCAGCCGAATCGTCGACATGCTCGTCGGTGACCCGCTGCCCCGGATCTGCTGATGGAGCTTTCGAAAGGAGACTGACGATGTGTCTGGGGATTCCCGGCCAGGTGGTCGACATCGTCGATGCCGAACAGTCGCTGGCCAAAGTCGACGTCAACGGCGTCCGCCGGAACATCAGTGTGCGGCTGCTCGCCGA
>LZSH01000413.1 GCA_001665255.1 Mycobacteriaceae bacterium 1482268.1
ATCCCCGGTGCGATACATCCGCGCCCCGGCACCCCCGTAGGGGTTGGCCACGAACCGCTCCGCGGTCAACCCGGCCCTGCCAACATAGCCGCGCGCCAGCGCCGGCCCGCCCAGATACAACTCGCCCACCACCCCGACCGGGGCCGGGTTGAGCCGCGCGTCGAGCACCAGCGCGCACACCCCCGGAATCGGGGTGCCGATGCCCACGGCCTGCCCGGCCGACAGCGGCGCACTACAGGTGGTCCAGATAGTGGTCTCGGTCGGGCCGTAGGCGTTGAACATCCGCCGGCCCGGCGCCCAGGCGGCCGCCAATTCTGCCGGGCACGCCTCCCCCGTGGTGATCAGCGTGTGCACTCCGTCCAGCCGCGCCCGATCCAGCGACGTCAGCACCGTCGGGGTCAACACCGCCGCGCTGACCCGCTGGTCCTGCAGAAACGCGGTCAATGCCTCCCCGGCATATGCGTCCCGGGGCGCCACCACCAACGCTGCCCGCGCTCCCACCGCCAACAACACCTCGCCGATCGACACATCAAAGGTCGGCGCGGCCACCATCAGCAGCCGCGTCTCCGCACCCATCCCGAATACTTCGTGCAACGCTGCCACCGACAGCAGACCGGCGTGGCTGACCGCCACGCCTTTGGGGGCACCGGTAGACCCCGATGTGAAGATCACCTGGGCGGTGGTTTCCACCCCCAGCGGCGCAAGGCGGTCGGCGTCGGTGATCGGATCCGTGGACCAGGCAGACAGGTCCAGCTCGTCGATGCGCAGCACCGGGCGCGCCCCGGCCCCGGCCACGGTGTCGGCGCCGCACGTCAACACACACACTGCGCCTACGGCGTCCAACACCGTGGCGATGCGCTCGATCGGATGGGCCCGATCTACCGGCACATACACGCCCCCGGCCTTCATCAGGGCCCACCAGGCCACCACCAACTCCACACCCCGATCCATCGCGACGCCCACCGCGCGCTCGGGACCCACGCCCGCCTCGATCAGCGCCCGCGCCAACCGCGTCGAGCACGCATCAAGCTCGCGATACGACACGTGACGCGCATCGTCGATCACCGCCACCGCGTCCGGGTTGGTGGCCACCGCGGCAGCCAACAACTGCGGCGCCACCCCAAAAGGAGCTCTCGCCCCAGCGCCAGACCATCCCGACAGCACCAGATCACGCTCACCGCGATCCAGCAGCGACACGTCACCCACTACCACCGACGCATCGGCCACCACCGCTTCGATCACCTGCCCGAACCAGGTGACCAACCGCTCGATTGTGGCCCGGTTGAACAAATCCGTGGCATACAAGACCACCCCGGCGACCATCGGCGCGGCCGAATCCTCGGTGGGCACTTCGGTCAGCTGGATATCCAAGTCGAACTTGGCGGTGCGGGTGGTCATCGCCAGCTGCTCGACGCTGAGCCCGTCGAGCGTCATCCCATCGGGGCCCACATTGTTCTGAAAGGCCATCAGCACCTGAAACAGCGGGTGATGCGATGTGGAGCGCGCCGGGTTGAGCTGCTCAACCAGCAGCTCGAACGGCACGTCCTGGTTGCTGTAGGCATCCAGCGCTTTGTGACGCACCTGCGCAAGCACCTCGGTGAACCGGTGCGCGGAAGTGATGCCCACCCGCAACACCCATGTGTTGACGAAGAATCCGACCAGATCATCAAGCGCCTGATCCAACCGCCCGGCGATCGGCGTACCGATCACCACGTCCTCACCCACCCCGGCCCGGTGCAACACCACCGCCACGACCGCCTGCAACAGCATCGAGGCCGTCACATGATGCGACGCCGCCAGCGCCTTGAGCCCCGCCCACAGCGGCGCGTCGATGCGCACACCCACCTCGTCACCGCGGTAACTGGGCACCGGTGGGCGGGCCCGATCCGTCGGCAGCGACGCCACCTCGGGCAGCCCGGCCAGCTCCTGGCGCCAGTACTGCAATTGCCCAGCAATCACACTGTCGGGATCGGACTCCGCACCTAATAACTCCTGTTGCCACAGCGTGTAATCGACATACTGGACTGGCAACGGCACCCACTGCGGGGCCCGGCCCTGCTGCCGTGCCGCATACGCCACACCCACATCACGGACCATCGGCGCCAGCGACCACCCGTCAAAAGCTATGTGGTGCACCACAATCCCCACCACATGCTGCTCAGGCCCGACCGCATAGATCTGTGCACGAATCGGGATCTCCGCCGACAAATCAAACCGATACCCCGCCAGGGCCACCAACTCGCCGGTCACCTCCTGCTCCGGCAACGACACCACCGCCGCACCCTCGCGCCGCCACATCCCCGCCCGGGCCGCCAACACATGCTGGAAGCAGTGCGCGCCGTCGATATCGGGAAATATGGTGCGCAGCGATTCGTGGCGGGCGATGACATCGTCGAGGGCCGCGCCCAGCGCCTCGACATCCAGCGGACCGCTGATGCGAAAAGCGGCCGGCATGTTGTAGGTCGCGACCCCGCCCTCGAAGCGATTGAGGAACCACAACCGGCTCTGAGCAAATGACAACGGCACCAACGCGGGCCGCTTCGCCGCCGCCAACGGCTTACGTCGACGCGAACCCACACAGATGCGGGGCGCCAGCTGGGCGACAGTGGGCGCGTCGAATACGTCGGGTACCGAAAGATCAGCCTGCAGTGAGGTGTTGATCGCCGCTAACAGGCGCATCGCTAACAGCGAATCACCACCCAGCTCGAAGAAAGACTCATCGACCCCGACGCACTCCAGACCCAGCACGTCGGCGTAGATGCCGACCAGGATCTCCTCGACTGGGCTGCCCGGGGCTCGATACCCGCCGGCGGGGGACTCCGGCGCCGGAAGGGCGCGGGTATCCAGTTTGCCATTGGCCGTCAGCGGAATCGCATCCATCACGACCACCGCGGCCGGCACCATATAGGGAGGTAGCCGCTCGCCCAGCTTTGCGCGTATCCAGGTTGGATTTGCGGTACCGGTGATGTAGCCCACCAGGCGTTTGTCGCCGGGGCGGTCCTCGCGGGCGATCACCGCCGCCTGCTCCACACCATCCAGCCCGGTCATCGCGGCCTGAATCTCTCCGAGCTCGATGCGATACCCGCGGATCTTGACCTGCTCATCGGCGCGCCCCACATACCGCAGCTGCCCATCGGCCCCCCACGAGACGAGGTCCCCGGTGCGATACATCCGCGTCCCGGTCCCTCCAAACGGGCACGCCACAAACCGCGACCCAGTCAACCCCGCCCGGGCCACATACCCACGCGCCAACCCGGCACCAGCGACATACAACTCACCGACGACACCCGCCGGCACCGGCCGCAACCAGCCATCCAGCACAAACAACGCCGTCCCCGACACCGGCGAGCCGATCGGCACCACCTCCGAGCCCGCGGTCAACGGCGCACTGACTGCCACACACATCGTGGTCTCGGTGGGACCGTAGGCGTTGATCATCACCCGCCCCGGCGCCCAGCGATCCACCGCCTCGACCGGACAGGCCTCACCAGCCATCACCAACGCGACCGACTCCAACCCGTGCGGCGCCAGCACCGCCGCCGCCGACGGCGTCTGGGTTAACACGCTGACCTGCCCAGCAACCAGCAATGCGTGAAGGTCTTCAGGCGACCGGGCCACCTCTTCAGGCACCACCACCAGCCGCCCGCCGCGCAACAGCGCACCGAAGATCTCCCACACTGAGACGTCGAAGGACAGCGAATGACACTGCGCCCACACCCCCGATCGCGGTAAGCCAGCATCCAAGGATCCGAGCAACTGGGTCACGCTGTGGTGAGTGATGGCCACCCCCTTCGGCACACCGGTGGTCCCCGAGGTGTAAATCACATAGGCGATGTCCTCGGGCGCCGGCCCCGGCAAGCCCGTGCACGGATACGTCTCGATTTGGGGATCATCCACATCGATGACCGGCAGATCGCACCCGTCCAAGAGCTCGGCCAGCTCGATGGTGGTGATCGCGGCGACCGCCCCGGCATCAGCCACCATGAACCGCATCCGCGCCGCCGGCAACGCCGGGTCAATCGGCAAATACGCCGCCCCGGCCTTCAAAACCGCCAAAATCGCCACGACCGCCTCAGCACAGCGGGAAAACAGCAGTGCCACACAATGCCCCGGCCCTACCCCCCGGGCCGACAACAGGTGCGCCAACCGGTTAGCCGCCTCTTCAACCTCGCGATACGTCATCGAGCGGCCTTGGAAGATCAGCGCCACCGCCTCCGGTGTCTGGGCCACCCACACAGCGAACAACGCCGGAATCGATACGGGCGCGGTCACCGGCTGCGTCAAGATCGCACGGTTACCGATCTGATCTAGCCGGGCATGCTCACCCTCATCGAGCAGATCCACCGACGACAACGACCGTCCCGGATCGGCGGTTATCGCCACCAACACCCGCTCTAGCCGCTGCGCTAAATCGCGGACATCGCAATTCGGAAAGAATTGTCCAGCACCCGCCGTGCTGAGAAAAAGCTGATCACCGTCTCTGAAAAAAACCAGTCCAAACTGGACGGGGCCAGCATGGGTCAGGGTTCCCGTTGCCACAGTGCCAGCAAGATGCGCCGTGTGTGTGGCCATGAAATTAACCACTACCCGATTCGACGCCTGCCCGGAGCCGCGGAGACGCGACTTATAATCAATTGCGTGCACCGGAAATCGCTGATGTTGCAGCGCTTCTTGTATTCGCGTGTCGACATGTTCACAAAAACCAGCAACCGCCGACCCCGGCGAAGCTTTCAACACCAGTGGCACAAACCCGGAAATCATTCCGGGCACCGTTTTTGTTTCCGGACGCACACGCCTGCTTACCGGAAAATCGAGCACCACCTCCGGACTCTCAGTGTCGAACGCGCGCACCAGGAGCGCACACGCCGCAGTGATCACTGACGCTTGAGGCACGCCCAGGGCCTGCGCAAATTCGTTGATCTTGGCCACGACGCAAGGGCTCAATCGAACCGGTGCGGAAGACTCCTCATCACGCCCGCTCGCCGCCGCGTACGCCAACCGATAACGTGGTTCGTTTTCCGGGGGAAGGTTCCTGGTCCAATAGACCCGATCATCGAGATAATCGGTGGACGCTTCGTATTCTAATTCGCACTCAACCAAATCACTCAGCGACCCAAAAAGAGCAGGAGGGATCGGCGAGCCAGAAGCAATTGCCGAATAGACGGTTGCGATCCGATGACAAACAAGAGTAAGGCCGATTCCGTCTACCACTATATGATGGCAGCATGCGAACAAATAAAATTCATCCGTTCGTGTCTGCAACAATGCAAATTTGAACAGCGGGCCACTAAGCGGCATCAAGGTGCGTTGGATCGATGATGTCAGCCGATAGACGTCCTGCGTAGGATCCTGCGAGTCGATGAGATCGTAGCGAGCGAGCTCGACGTCCGGGTAATCGACGGGCGTTTGGAAAACCTGGCCATCCACCTCGAAAAAGGCGGCTCTAACCGGTTCGGCCTCGCGTATCGCATGACGAATCGCCCACTCAAGCAAGCCAGGATCTAGGCTGCCCTCGATTCGCAAAAGCTCGCCCAGCTGCCACTTCGCACCGAAGCTACCCGCTTCCTGCGCAAGCCAGATGTCTAGCTGTCCACGCGTCAGCGGAAGTGTCCGGTTATCGAGTTCCATCCGACTCCCCAGCCCGAACGGATCTATTTTGGGAGGCCCGGCTCTCCGCCAGCCGCTCGCGCAGACATGAATCGAACCAGTCAATCCGAACCCTACTGGTGCCCTAAACGGTCGGTCAGGCGTTTCGGCAAGGTTCCTGATGCGACTTTTTGACAGCTCAGTAAGTCGCGCGACGCCGCGCCGGTCGGTGCCAGGTGCTAGTCGATCGTGTAGCCGGAGTCGGCGTCCTCCATCTGTGTCC
This sequence comes from Mycobacteriaceae bacterium 1482268.1, assembly GCA_001665255.1. Taxonomy (GTDB): domain Bacteria; phylum Actinomycetota; class Actinomycetes; order Mycobacteriales; family Mycobacteriaceae; genus Mycobacterium. Next base: position 5,870 of record LZSH01000413.1, read on the forward strand.
CAAGCGATTTCGAACGGCCATTGCGTACATCTGCCGAGCGCTTAACATTTGTATTCCGACCCGAGGGAGGCGGAGTGAGCGGACTCGAGAACCTCGACTTCTTTACCGATAAGTCGCTCGTCGATAACCCCTACGATTACTACGACGCGATCCGTCGTTGTCCCATACGGATTGAGCCGAGGCACGGCGTGGTGATGGTCTCGGGGTATGACGAGGCCGTCGCCGTGCAACGCGGCGCCGACCAGGCCATGTCGGTATGCAATATAGTCAGCGGTCCGTGGTCGGGGATTCCGATCCAAACCGACAGCGATGACATCTCGGATCTGATCGAGCGGCACCGCGACAGGGTTACGTTCGGCGATTACTTCATCACGTTTGATCCTCCGAAGCACACGGCGCACCGCTCACTGTTGAGCCGGTTGTTCACGCCGAAACAGCTCAAGAACAATGAGGACTTTCTGTGGCGTCTTGCCGATGCGCAACTCAACCACTTCATCGCAAACGGCAAGTGCGAGATCGTCATTGACTACAACTTTCCGTTCACGCTCGACGCGATTACCGACCTGCTGGGCGTACCCGAGTCCGACCGTGCGCGATTCCGCCGCGCTGCGATAGCCAGCAGGCTCGAAGGCGAACGCAGCGGCTTCGTTGGCGTGAAAGAGGAGTGGTTCGTCGAGTACATCGAAAATCGGCGGCGCGAGCCGCGTGACGACGACGTCCTCACCGAGCTTGCGCTGGCAAAGTTTCCCGACGGTACGACACCCGCCGCGATTGACGTTGCCCGCGTTGCCACGTTCATGTTCGCCGCCGGCCATGGCACGACGATCGACCTGCTGAGTCTCGCGATGCTAATGCTGGCAGAGCGACCGGACTTGCAAGAACAACTGCGCGAGGACAACTCAAAGATTCCTGCCTTCATCGAGGAGATGCTGCGCTTCGAAAGCCCGATCAAATCGAATTTCCGCATGGCGCGGCGTACCACCAAGATTGGCGACATCGATGTGCAAGCCGGTACCAGCGTACTCGTGATGAACGGAGCGGCAAACCGCGATCCACGACGGTTCGACGAGCCAAACCAATTCCGCCTCGACCGCCCAAACATATTGCAACACATCGCATTCGGTCGCGGTATTCACACTTGCCCGGGCGCCCCGATTGCACGCACCGAAGTACGGGTGAGCTTGGAACGTATCCTCGACCGGATGGCAGACATTCGGCTTTCAGAGGCCGAGCACGGTCCGGCGGGCGCTCGTCGGCTCAAATGGGACCGCACCTTTCTGTTCAGGCGCCTCAAGGAATTGCACCTCGAGTTCACTCCGGTTCGGTGAGCCCTTCCACCGCGAAGACAGAGGGTTGAGCCGCAGGCGTTCGACAACTGGCGTGGTGGTGGAGCGACAAGGGAAGCCGCGCCAGGAGAATGGGCTGAGGCCCGACCATCAACGTGTAGTGCTCGTCGCGTCCAAGTGCGTCGACCGGCGTGGTGAGGTAGCGGACCACGGACGTTCGAAACGTCCCCCAGCGTCCGGAGTGGACGTCGTGCGTCGGTGCTCGGCCGAGGGGCAGGTACCGCTAGCGCGGGTCGGCGCGGTCGTCGCATCAGGCGGCGCCGCTTCGCGGTCGCTTGTCCGTAGCGGACCACTCAGAACGAGGGTGGTTTGACGCCCCACGCCACCCGATGCCTCAGTCGGTTGTGTGGACGATCAACACGTCAGCGTTCTTCTTGGCTCTGGCCAAGACGTTGCCGGGCACCGAGCCAAACCACTTGCCGCTGCGTGTGGCCAGTCCTACGTTGCCGACCACCACCAGATCCGCCTCAACCTCCTTGGCGAGGCGGGTCAGCGCGTGAACCGGGTCACCCACAATAGGTCGGGTCTCGATATTCTTCGCTCCGGCCGCTCTGGCTCGGTCGCGGGCGTCCCGAAGGATTTCGTATACGGGGGCCTGCCCGTGCAGCTTGTAGTCGCCCTCGCCTCTGAGGGCGACCTCGCCGTCGCCGTCGATCACACGATCCGGTCGGGCGGGTCTGCCCCAGCCTCCTTTGTCCACATTGGGCAGGTGGGCCATTGCGATGATCAACTTCGCATCACTTGCCGCGGCAACCGTGGCTGCGTGCTCCACCGCACGCAAGGATGTGTTTGATCCATCGGTGCCGACCACCAACGTCTGATACGCGCCCATATCTCTATGCTCCGCCTATCCATTCGGGTTTTTGGCTGTTTTGACCGATTCGTAAATTTGATCGGCGGGTGGTTGCCTGTGCCGTCGTGCAAGCCTTTACCAAAACGCCAAGATCAAATGAACACAACGCTTTCCGTGATGCCAATTCTCTGGCTCTGGCTATTTCGACAAAACGCGACAGTGTGGACCTGCGCCTCCCATATCGCGTATCTCCGGAACGGCCGCACAAGAGGTGTGTTCATCTTCTCGACCGTGTTGATCGGGTCTCGCTTGTTCCGCCGGTAGGAGCCGTATCGGGTTGCTCGCCTGACGGACAGAAAAGCTGCCGCGCCTGCGGGAGGCGGTCTCCCCCACCGGAAGACGACATTCGCCGCCGAGGTTGCCCAGCAGCGCCCAGACTCGCTGAATGCTCCGACGTTTGCGTGTCCCGGGGGGCACGGCTGGCACAGGGGCTGGACCTCCTGCGAATCTGATCGGTCGACTAGCCCGACGTGAGGTGGCGAGCTCTATTCGGCCGCTCGACGTGCCTGCGGGCGACCGATCCGATCAACATCACTATCGCGGCGGAGAACGGTTCCAACCCCACCGGCCAATCTGCGGGAGTTGGTCCCGCGATGGGAGCCAGTTAGGTCGCGCGCTTTCCATACCGGCGCGCGCTGGCTTTTATGCGTCCTCGGGTCCGTTTGCCGCACTTGCAGTACGCTGCATATTATTCACGCTCAGCAAACTCTCGGAATAGCGCCAGGATAATCGCTACGACCGCGAAGTTGCGACACGGCTTGCCGCAGAGCTAACCTTTCGAATCCGCGCTTGCCGGAGGTCGGGCCGTAGGTTGCAGTCAAGGGGTGGATGGGACGCAAGTGCCGAAAATTGGCGACTTGCAGCAAATCAAACCCGTTGTAGTCTTAGTAGGCGCAGGAATTTGCTTAGCTGCTCGCGAAGTCGGAGGGCCCTTGGCTTCATGTCACGAATAGCGACGTGGTGGGCCCAGCCCGATCAGTTCGAATGGGTAACGAAGTTTCTCCGTAATCGCGGGTTGATCCGTTCGGCGCAGGTCGTCATGGCTATCGTCGCGGCAACTTCGGGAATGGTGCCTATCGCGTTATTCGTCCAACTGCGCGGTACCACCGTCTCCACGCTACTGATCGGCTCGGCAGGCGCCGCTTTCTGTGTGGGAATGACGGTATTCTGGCTCATTCGTTGGCCGACCCGGCGCCAATCGGAGGTCACTGTCTGCGCCGGAACGCTGTGCGTCGCAGTGTGGAGCCTGGCACAACCGGTTACCGCGATTGCCGCGCTGGGGTGTACCGCCGCGGCGGTCACGGGTGGGTACATGGCGTTTTTTCACAACAACAAACTTGTTCTGTTCAATTTCCTCGTCGGCATAGCGGCGGGTTTGATGTCGGCCATCCGACTGGCCGGTGAGACGGGCTTCGCCGCCGCCGCCTCGGCCTTCTGGGTGATCTGGCTACTCAATGTCGTGGTACCGCTGGCGATCCGCGGGACTACACGTGCCATGGGTCAGTACGCGATACGTTCGGACGAAGACCCACTCACTGGACTGCTCAACCGACGCGGATTCGGCGAGGCCGTCGACAGTGCTCTCGTCAGCGCGCGTCCGGAGGACACCCATCTGGCAATACTGATGGTCGACCTCGATAACTTCAAACACATCAATGACAGCCTTGGGCATGAGGCAGGCGATCGTGTTCTGTTGGCCGTTGCTGAGCTGCTCCGAGGCCACGTCCCGATGCGGGGGGCAATATGTCGCGCGGGCGGCGAGGAGTTTCTCATCGCGCTGACCGTTCCGCCAAGGGGCGGTTACCCTCTTGCCGCACAACTCTGCGCTGCCCTCGCAGAGCTGCCCCACTCTGTAACGGCGAGCATCGGCTACACAAGTGCCGCTTTGCACCAAGTCGCCGGGCCGCACGCAACAACTGCGGTTGACGAACTCATCAGATCAGCAGACGCCGCGATGTACGCAGCTAAAGCCCGTGGAGGCAACCAAGCGCGCTCGGCTCTGAACCCCGCCATGGCCGCCAACGGCCTCGTCGCCGACCACGACTGAACGGCGCTGCGGAAATGTTTTCGGCAGCTGTGTTGGGATACGGCATTGCGGTCCAGAGCATCTGATTACATGCGCATGTGACTAGCGGCCCAACGAGATTCGACTGAGCTCCGGAGGTCCGCTGCGGCGCTCATCGAAGTGGACGAGAGCGACCCGGGCGCGCCTGCCGCAGTGGGCCGGTGCCCGCATCGCAACAGAAGTCGTTTCCGGCGCTCCGCCACTGCAGTGATGGCGATTCCTTCAGTCGATTTTCCGGTCACTCAGCTTCCACGCGACAAAGTGACCACCTGGCTTTCGCCCATGCCCGTCGTGCAATCCATTACCAGAACGCCAAGATCAAATGGATCCAACGCTTTTCATGATGCAATCCTCTGTGGCTCTCGTTGTTACTCATGCCCCGCTGCCCACACAGGAATTGACCACCGCCAGTGAGATGTCGCATCTTGTCCGCAGGTTGCCTAGGCTTCGTCATATCCGCACGAACTAGCTCTGCCTGGCGGCGTTCTGAGCCGGGAAGGGGGACCGGCAGATGGATGTCGAGGTCGGCGATGTCGCCCAACAGGCCTACACCGGTCACCTACCCGATGGGTCCGAAATCCAATCGCTGGTCGAAGCCGCCTATCGACGCTGCAAATCGGACACCGGAGGCAAAGTCGCCGACTACATTCCGGTGTTGGCTCAGGCCAATCCGGACTGGTTCGCCGTCTGTGTCACCGATGTCAACGGTGCAGCGCACTCCGCGGGTGACATCGACGTCGAGTTCACCATTCAGTCGATCTCCAAGGCATTCGTCTATGCCTTGGTCTGCGAAGAGTACGGCCATGAGGTGGTGGGTGAGCGGATCGGCGTGAACAACACGGGCCTGCCGTTCAACTCGGTGATCGCCATCGAACTCAATGCGGGTCATCCAATGAATCCGATGGTCAACGCCGGCGCAATCGCCACCACTGCACTCGTTCGAGGTGCGACGCCGGGAGAGCAGTGGGACACGATTCACGCCGGGCTATCGGAGTTCGCGGGTCGACCCCTAGAGGTCGACCGGACGGTGTATCAGTCGGAATCGCAGGCAAGTCGGCGTAACCGTGCGATCGCTTTTTTGTTGCAAAGCTACGGACGTATCGAGCTGGATCCCCTGGCTGTGGTCGACGTTTACACCAGGCAGTGTGCGCTGAGGGTGACGGCCGCAGACTTGGCGGTGATGGGTGCGACGCTGGCTGACGGCGGGGTCAACCCTGTGACCGGGCGACGGGTGGCGTCAGCAGAAGTCTGCCGGGACACGCTGGCAATCCTGGCGGCCAACGGCGCCTACGAACGGTCCGGTGAATGGCTCTTCGAGATCGGCCTGCCCGGCAAGTCCGGCGTAGCCGGCGGACTTGTCACGATCGCTCCCGGCAAGGCAGGGATCGGCACCTTCTCACCGCCCCTAGACGCGGCCGGCAATAGCGTGCGCGGCCAACGCGCCACGGCCTATTTGTCACGAGTACTGGGACTCAACATCTTTGCCTCACAGGCACACGCCTTTCCGCGCACAGAGGCGCCGATTGATGACCACAGAACCGGCAGAAACACGAAGACGGAGCCTCCTGGATCCTGACGGTGGGGTGACGGGTACGGCATCTCACATACGACGGTCGCTCTGGCCCTTCGACGCCAAGGCATGCGACTGCGGCAGGACCTTCCCGGCATCGGCGGCCGTTCCTTTCTGACGGTAGGCGTCGCGCCCGCTAATGCCGACGAACCGGGCTTCGAGCGCGTCCCGATCCTCGGCATCAATCCGCAAGTCCGAGAAATCTGCGACGGTCCGATTCAGCCCGTCGGATGGTGGGCGCGCGCGCAAATTTTCGCACCCGGACTTCGTTCACGGCAGCTCCGACGGCGTCTACTACCAGGGCGGCAACTGTCCGCCCTGGCTCAATCGCGATGTGATCTGTGCGGCTTACGCCCAGACCGAGACGTACATCGTCAGGGCGGACACCATCCCGCCCGGCCGCGACCTCGCCGGCCACACGATCCCCAACTCGGGCATAGTGGAGTTGATGCTGTCACGACTGCTGCCCAGGCTGTCCCAGGTGCCAGTCACAGTCGGATACTCAACGATGCTGGTCGGCATCGCGACGATTCTGACCGTGCTGGGACCTCAGGTCGAAACGGCGGCGATCAGTCAAATGAGCACCAACCTGCAAAATTTGGCGCACGGACATTTCGCCACGCTGATCGGCAGCGTCTTTATCACCGCTGATGGCTTCATGTATGTCTGGCTCCCCGGCTTGATATGTCTGCTTGCGTTGGCCGAGCTGTTCTGGCGCAGTGACCGCCTGATATTAATCTTCGGGCTGGGTCACGTCGGAGCGACGCTAATCGTCGCGGTCGGATTAGCGGCAGCCATTCGGTTCGGGTGGTTGCCGCACTCGGTTGCCCACGCCAGCGACGTGGGCATGAGCTACGGAGCGGTCACAGTCTTGGGGGCACTCTCTAGCGCGATTCCCGCACGCTGCCGATGGCAGTGGATCGGCTGGTGGCTAATGGTGGCGCTGCTGGCCGTTCTTGCCGGTGACGGCTTCACCATTGCCGGGCATTGCGTCGCGCTTGTCATCGGCATGTTGCTAGCGGCCCGTTTCCGTGTCGTCGCCCGATGGACCCCGACGCGAGGTGTGATGTTGGCCATCGGCGCCGCGTTCGGCTACCTGGTGCTGGCTTTAGACCCGTAGACCTCTCCTGTAGCGCGCCATGTGCTTGCGACAGCATGTGCGGTAAAGGCTCCGAGCAGCCCGGCGATCGGCGCTATCACCGGTGGTAGTTCGCTAGCCAGCACCA
>LZSH01000414.1 GCA_001665255.1 Mycobacteriaceae bacterium 1482268.1
GGTGCGCGCCGCTTTCCATGGCGCCAAGTAAAGACCTCGGCGGCGCTACCGATCCCAAGAATCGCGAATCACGGCGCGACGGTGAGCCAGTCGGCGAAGCCCGACGGGTCGTGGCGGCCCAATGCGCCGTGCTCAAACAGACCCCACCCCTCAGCAGGCGTGCCGTTGCCCTCGGTACACACCGCGCGGCCCACATGGTCGATGACGCCGAAGCCGGCGCGCCCGACGATCGCGGGATCGGTCATGTCGTAGGTGAGCCGCTCGGTGAACTTGTCGCCCTTCCACGTGCCGTGGATCCAGTCCGAGTCGCCACCATAGCCGCCGCCCACATGAATCGGCACGGGCAGTTTAGATTCCACGTCGAAGCGGATCGGCGTGCCATCAGCTGCGGTGGCCTCGATCGTCGCGCCGGTCGGAATCCGCGTGCCGGATGTGTAGTGGATCTTTACCCGAGGCCAGCCCAGCTGCTCGACGCGGCCGTCCTTCCACACCCGTGTGCAGTCATTCAGCGAACGGAACCCGCTCGGCTCCTCCTGAATGATCAGCACAATCGAGAAGTCGTCGAACGCCATCGGCACGTACAGCCACCACATGCCTTCGAACGGCGGATCCGCGGGTCGACCGGGCGGTTCGGGCTCGCCGATGGGCCGGATGCCCCATGATCGGTCGCGCGTGCCGATCCACACTGACGGGTCGACGGTGATCTCCTCGCCATCGATCGCGATGGTGCCGCTCCACGAACCTACCTGCGCAAATCGCTGCGCATCCAACGTGATTCGAGTGCCGGACCGCAGGATGTGGCGCTGCTCCCGCACGACGTCGTACAGACCGTTCCAGGTCAGGTCGACGGCCACGCCCTCGGTGTCGTCCATGATGATGCGCAACTGGTGCAGCGGCTCGGTGACCTCGACGCGGTATCCGAGCACGTTCTGGTTGAGCCGATCCTGGTCAATTGCATCCGAAAGATGCACCGCCGTTTGCACGTCCCCGCGCCGGACGAGCACGAACGCGTCCTTGACGCCAAGGTTCGGGTAGTAGCCGATGCCGGTGATCAGGAAGATGTCACCGGTGCGGTCGTGGGCATTGAAGTAGGACCGGTCGTAGAAGTTGCGGTCCGAGCTGCCCGGCCACGCCATCGGCTGGGGGATCTGGTGGACGGGGAACTCATCCATGGGTCCGAGCATCAGCCTTCACCTCCGATGAGGCGCCGCAGCAGGGCGCCGTGGTAGAACAGGGATTCGACGTCGTCGGGTTTCTCGATTTCACCGAAGCGGATGCGACGGGCGCTGGTGCGCATGAACACACACGCCCAAATCACGCCGGAGTAGACGTAGAACCAGTGCAGGTCGCCCAGTTGGACGCCGGTCTTCTCCGCGTAGGTGGCCTTGACGTCGTCCTCCCGCATGAAGTCGGGCAGCCCCGGTAGTCCTGCCAGCCCAGCGAGTTCCTGAAACACCATGTGCGCGAAGATCATCCACGCGGCGTCCATTTCCCGCGGTCCGAGCGTCGCCATCTCCCAGTCGAGCACGGCGACCGGCTTGAAGTCCTCGTAGAGCACATTGCCCACCCGCGAATCGCCCCAGATGAGGACAGGGTGGGACGCGGCTACGTCGGAGGGCCAGTTCGCCTCGAGCCAGTCCAGGGCCTGCTCCACGAGTGGGGATTGTCCGATGTCGGGTACGGCGAACCG
>LZSH01000415.1 GCA_001665255.1 Mycobacteriaceae bacterium 1482268.1
CTGGTTCGCCGCCGCGAATCGGTTGCGCTCGAACGGCTCTCGGGCGAAGGCGCGGATCACCCGTATTCCGGACAACTGTTCGCGCATGACCCTGTTGATGCCGTCGATCAGCCGTTGCATCACGCGGAAGATCGGCAGCAGGTGCGACACGATCCAGTAGTTGGCCACCGCCAGCACCGGGACGCTGACCAGCAGCAGCCACGACAGGCCTGCGTCCTGGTGCACCGCCATGAAGATGCCGCCGATGGACATGATCGGCGCGGTGATCAGCATGGTGCACGTCAACTGCACCAGCAGCTGGATCTGCTGGACGTCGTTGGTGGTGCGCGTCAGCAGACTCGGAGCGCCGAACCGTGCGGTCTCGGCGGCCGAGAACCCGGTCACGTGGTGAAAGATGGCCGACCGCAGGTCGCGGCCGAACCCCATCGCCGAACGCGAGCCGAAGTAGACCGCCCCGACCGCGCACAGCACCTGCAGCCCCGTCACCGCGAGCATCACCCCGCCGAGCTCGACAATGGTGCCGGTATCACCCTTGGCCACGCCGTCGTCGATGATCGCCGCGTTCACCGTCGGCAGGTACAGGGAAGCCAGCGTGCTGATCACCTGAAGCACTGCGACGACAGCGAGCAGCCAGCGATACGGCCGCACATACTGCCTCAGCAGAGCCACGAGCATCTCGCTACTTTCGCACACCGATGGGTTCGGTGGCCGCCGGACCGACGTGCGGTTCAGGAGCAGAAAGAGCAGGTCAGCGTGTCTCTCAGGCTCGCCTTGGTGGCTGCCGCTACAGTGTGCGCTGTGATCCCCGGCAACGTGAAGCGGCTGGCCGTGGCAGCGGCCGCCCTGGTTCCGGTGTTGGCGGCGTGCTCGTCGGGCTCCGACTCGTCCTCGCCGGATGCACCGTCGAGTCCGGCGCCCGCGCAGGGTGTCACCCACGGGCCGTTCTTCCCGCAGTGTGGCGGCATCAGCGACCAGACGATGGCCGAGCAGACCCGGGTGACAGGACTGGTCAACACGGCAAGCAACTCAGTCGGTTGCCAGTGGCTGGCCGGCGGGGGCATCCTCGGCCCGCACTTCTCGTTCACCTGGTACCGGGGCAGCCCGATCGGACGTGAGCGCAAGACCGAGGAACTGTCGCGCAACAACGTCGAGGACATCAACATCGAGGGACACGACGGCTTCATCGCGATGGGTGACGATCCGACGCTCGGAAGCAACCTGTGTGAGATCGGCATTCAGTACGACGACGACTTCATCGAGTGGTCGATCAGCTTCTCCCAGAAGCCCTTCCCCGATCCGTGCGACGTGGCCAAGGAGTTGACCCGTCAGTCGATTGTGAACTCGAAATGACGGGATCCATGCGCCGAATCGCGGTGGCGATCCTCGCCATGCTGGCCGCGGTGACGCTGCTTGTCGGCTGTTCCCGAACGGTCGAAGGCACCGCCGCGAAGTCCGGCTCCGGTGACGTGCCGCGCAATGACAACTCCGAGAAGCAGTACCCGAACCTCCTCAAAGAGTGCGAAGTGCTCACCGAGGACATCTTGGCCAAGACCGTCGGCGCCGATCCGCTGGATATCCAGAGCACCTTCGTCGGCGCGGTATGCCGCTGGCAGGCCGCCAACCCGGCCGGTTTGATCGACATCACCCGCTTCTGGTTCGAGCAGGGCAGCCTCGACAACGAGCGCAAGACCGCCGACCAGTTGCAATACAAGGTGGAAAGCCGCGCGATCGCCGGCGTCCCGTCGATCGTCATGCACCCCAACGACCCCAACGGTGCCTGCGGGGTGGCCAGCGACGCGGGTGGCGTGGTGGGCTGGTGGGTGAACCCCCAGCACCCAGGTATCGACGCGTGCGGAATGGCGCTCAAGCTCATGGAGCTGACGCTGGCGACCAGCTCTTAGCGCGGCACGTGGAAGGCGACCAGCGCGGCGCTGCTGAGTGCCAGCTGATCCCACGGTACGGCG
>LZSH01000416.1 GCA_001665255.1 Mycobacteriaceae bacterium 1482268.1
TGTGATGAGTCGGGTCATGGGTTACACCTGAGTCGCGTCATCGGTTACGGATCGCCCCGGCCATCGGCCGGGGTTTTTCTGTTGGTTGCGCCAGTAGTTTCGGTTGGGGTCGATGGTGTGGCTGGCGATGAGTTGGTGGCTTGTTTTGCTGATGACGGTGACGGTTTGGGTAGTGACCAGGATCAGCACAGGGGTGCCGGCGTGGTCTCGGCCGATGCCGAGGTGATGGAGGCGGCTGCCGTGGCGCAGGGTGAGCTTGCCGAACTGATCGACGGTGTCGTGGCGGATACGGAAGTGTTCGGTGGCTTGGGCCGGGGTGGCTTTGGGTCGAGCCAGGTAGGCGTTTTGCGGTGTGGTGCGGGGGTGATGGGCGCGGTGGGGGCGTTGGGTGTTGTAGATCGTGGCGAAGGTGTCGAGCAGCGTTTGCAGTTCGTTGATGGTCGAGGGACGCGGTCGAGTGATGAGCCAGAGTTTGAGGGTTCGGTGGAAGCGTTCGATCTTTCCTTGGGTTTGGGGGTGTCCGGGGTTGCCGTTTTTCTGGGCGACGCCCAGGCTGGCGATGAGTCGTTCAAAATCGTTGTGGCCGTGGGTGAATCGTGCGGTGTAGACCGCCCCGTTGTCGGTCAGGGTGGATGCGGGTAGCCCGTAGGTGGCGGCGGTGTTGGTGAAGCTGGCGACGACATCGCCGCCAGCCACTCGCCGGTAAGCGGTGCAGGTCAATAGGTAGCGGGAGTGGTCGTCGAGCCAGGACAAGATCTCGGTGTCGGTGCCGTCGGCGAGTTGCCAGTGGGTGAAGTCGGATTGCCAGCACTCGTTGGGTTGGGCGGCTTCGAAGCGACGGTAGGAACTCTTGGGGCGCTTGCGTGGTTGCGGGGTGATCAGGCCGTGGTGGTGCAGGATGCGCCGGATGGTGGAGGTCGACGGCACGAGCAGTCCCTGCTGGGCCAGGTGCCATTGCAAGGTCAGGGGTCCGGCGTCGAGACCGTCGGCAGTGAGCTGTTCGCGGAGCAGTACCACCGCCGTCACGACGTCGTCGCTGATCCTGCGGGGGTTGCTGGCAGGTCGTCGTGAGCGCGGGTCAACGGCCTCGAGTCCGCCGACTTGGTAGCGCTTGAGCAGGCGGTAGATGTGTTGTCGCGAAAGCCCGTACATCCGTGCTGCGGCGGTGACGGTGAGGTGACCGCTGGTGACTTCGAGAACGACAACACGGGCCTTCGACATGAACCACGACTGTCACCGATGACGCG
>LZSH01000417.1 GCA_001665255.1 Mycobacteriaceae bacterium 1482268.1
ACGCGTCCAGATCTTCCCCGGCAGCGACCTCGTCGGCGGTGCGTACCGCGTCGTCGAGGTCGACACCTTTGACGAGCACATCGCGGATCGCGTTCTCCTCCTCGGTGACGCTGTGCTTGCCCATCAACGAGGCAACGTCACCGAGCGTTTCGTGGGCCTGGTTCTCCCGTTCCAGCAGCCGCGACAGTACCCGCAGGTCACCGGAGAACTCGGGGTCGGAGGGTTCGAGGATCAGTGAGGAGATCACCGGCGGATGCTTCTGCCCGTAGCGGTCGATGCGGCCGTTGCGCTGCTCGATGCGGATGAGGCTCCATGGGATGTCGTAGTGGATCAGGTGATGGCACTGCGCGTGCAGGTTCACCCCTTCGGATGCGACATCACCGGTCACCAGCACCCGGATGGGTGAGGTTTCCAACTTGAAGCTGTCGACGATTTCTTGTTGCTCGACGTCGGACAGCCCGCCGTGCAGCATGGCGATGTTCTCGTCTTTCAGGCCGAGCGCCGCGGGCAGGTTCTTACGTAGCCAGGTCAGCGTGGCGATGCGCTCGTCAAAGGTGTCGACCTCGACGACGCGGTACGCACCGCCGACGAGGTCGCTGCCGGGGAAGATCTGGACGCGTTCTTCGCCGAGTTCGACGCCTCCGAGGCAACCGCGACGCCGCTGCCCGCCTCGCCACGCCAAAGCCTCTATCCCGACGACTTGACCTTCCTCGACGAGGCTCTACACGCGGCCTTCCACGACAAACCGCACGCCAAACCGGAGCAGGGCGGCATCGCCTGGACCGTCAGCGCCCCGCACGGCATCGCCGAACTGTCCCCACCACGCGACCTTCGGCAACGGTTTGGGCAGCTTCCGCAGAACTACCTTCACCATGGACGGGTATTGGAACGCCTCAAGCTCGCCACCAATCCGACGGTCGGTACCGCCCAACTCCGCCTCGCACGAGAAGGCAAGGGCATCAACAACACCACCTGGCCCGAGGCGCATTACCTGGGCCCGCTGCACCCCGTGCTGGACTGGGCCAGTGACCGCGCGCTGACAGCACTCGGCCGCAATCAGGTGTTCGCGATCCGCGGCGACGTCGACGCCCCGACCGTGCTGCTGATGGGAACCTTGAGCAACAAACGGGGACAACTGATCTCACGGGTGTTCTCCACCGCGGAGTTCCCCAACCCGGCCAATCCCGGCTTCTGCGTGGTGGAAGCCATCGAGGACATCAGCTTCCTCACCGCGCAGACCGGCCTCAAGCCCGGCGCATCCAACCCGGGGCCGATCGCCGACCCCGGTTCCTACAAGGCGCTGATCCCGGTCGCGGTCGAGCACGCCAGCCGTGAGATGCGCCGGATACTCGACGCTCAGGAACAGGTCACCACCGAACGCCTGACGCAGTGGCGCAAACGGGCGCAACGCTGGCATGCCGATGCGCAACAACTCGAACTGTTCGGTGCGCAGCGCTCGAAGGTGGGCAAGCTAGGGCAGCGAATCAACGAGGAACAGCGCCTGGCCGACCTATTGGCCCCCACCCAGCAACTGGTCCGGCCACTGCTGGTCATCGTTCCCACCGCCACCCCTGTCGCCGGAAAGGAACTCTGAGCCATGCCGTCCTACGATTCCATCGTCGTCGGCGAGGACTGGATCAGCGAACACTACTTCACCACCGACTCGCCTCGGGAATCCTTCCAGGGCAAGGTGATCGAGCTTCGCAAGCAGTGGGATGCTGAAGCTGCCGAGGGCCGGGACACGGTACGACGACGGCTGCTCGGCGCGGCGGGTGGCCTGCAGACATCGTTGTCGAAGTTGGCGGAGGATCCTGACGAGGCGCCCGCCGCGCACGCGATGATCCGGACCGTCCTCGGATATCCCGAAGCATTGGTCGACTACACCGGCGAGCGTGCCGGTTCCGAGCTACGGCTACCGAACGCCCGGCCTACAGGTGTGACGACCACACTGTTTCTGCAGGCGCGCTCGGTCGAAACGATCGACGACCTGCTGGACCCCGAAACCGGGCTGCTGCTCGACGCGGGGGAAGAGGACGGCAAGACCATCGTCTCGGTGACCAAGGCGGTGTCGGCCGCGTTCCGTGCCGACGAGCCCCCCGCGTTCATCGTGGTGCAGGCCGGCCAATGGGTGCTGCTGGCCGAGGCGCAGCGGTGGGCCGAAGGCCGATATCTCGCCGTTGACCTACTGGTGGTCACCGAGCGCCGCGACGACAAGCGCGGTGGCGAACTCGACCGGGCCGGCGCGATCCTCGGACGTCAGGCGCTGCTCCCTGATGCCGACGGAAACATCTGGTGGACAGGCGTTCTCGAAGATTCGGTCAAACACACAGTCGGGGTGTCCAAGGATCTGCGCGAGGGCATCCGGCTGTCCATCGAGATCATCGCCAATGACGTGGTGCGCCGCCGCGCCGACCGCGGGCTGCCACTGGATGAGATCGATGCAAAACAACTCGCAAAGCACTCGCTGCGCTTCCTCTACCGCATCCTGTTCCTGCTCTATGCCGAAGCCTCGCCGGAGATGCGGGTGCTGCCGTCCGGCGTCCCCGAATACGGTGAGGGCTACGGTCTCGATCGGTTGCGTGAGCTCACGCTGACCGAACTCGTGTCGCCCACCGCGAAACACGGCACGCACCTGTACGAGTCGCTCGCCAAACTCTTCCACCTCGTCGACCGCGGACACCATCCGCGCATACCCGTGGCTGACGATGGAACCGATGATCCGGCACCTGGTTTGGAGTTCAACGCGCTACGGGCCGACCTGTTTGCGCCCGCCGCCACCGAACTCATCGACCAGGTCGGGCTGAGCAACGAGGCCACCCAGCAGGTGCTCCAACACCTGCTGCTCTCCAAAGAGTCCAAGGGCCGCAAGGGTTCTGACCGCGGGTTTATCTCGTACGCCGAGCTCGGCATCAACCAACTCGGCGCGGTGTACGAGGGCCTGATGTCCTACACCGGCTTCTTCGCGGAAGAAGACCTCTACGAGGTCGCCAAGAACGGTGACCCGGAGAAGGGATCATGGGTCGTCCCGGTAACCCGCTCGGACCACCTATCGAGGTCCGACTTCGTAACGCAGCCCAACGAAGCCACGGGAGAGATGAAGCCCGTGGTTCACGAGCGGGGGACCTTCGTGTTCCGGCTCGCCGGCCGGGAACGCCAGCAATCGGCCTCGTATTACACCCCAGAGGTGCTGACGAAATTTGTTGTCTCCCAAGCCCTCGAAGAGCTACTTGACCAGAACGGCAAGCGCACCACGCCGAAACAGATCCTGCAGCTGACCATCTGCGAACCCGCGCTGGGGTCGGGGGCGTTCGCAATCGAGGCCGTCCGCCAGCTTGGCGCCGAGTACCTAAAGCGCCAGCAGGAAGACCAGGGCGAGGTCATCGATGCCGACCAATATCAGGTCGAGCTACAGAAGGTGAAGGCCTACCTCGCGCTGCACCAGGTTTACGGGGTTGACCTCAATGCCACAGCAGTTGAGCTGGCAGAGATTTCGCTGTGGCTCGACACCATGGTCGCCGGGCTGCAGGCACCCTGGTTCGGGTTGCACCTGCGGCGGGGCAACTCGCTGATCGGTGCGCGGCGAGCCGTCTACGCACCTACATCGCTGGCCAAGAAGGCGTGGCTGAAAGAGGCGCCCAAGGACGTGCCGCTCGGAGACGAGATCGGTGCGGGCATTCACCACTTCTTGCTGCCATCGGAGGGTTGGGGCGCGGTCATCGACACCCCTGAGGCCAAGACATACGCTCCGGACAAGCGTGAAGAACTGCGGCTGTGGCGCAACGGGATTCGCTCCAATCCGAGCGCGGCGATCAAGAAGCGGCTGTCGGCACTCGCTCAGCGTGTCGAAACTCTATGGGAGTTGACGCTGCGCCGGCTCACCATCGCAGAATCCGAGATCCGTCGCGATATCGATGTGTGGGGTCTGGAGGCCCTCGACACCTCGGGTACTGCAGTGACCCGCGAGCAGATCGAGGCTGTGCTCCACGACGAGAACGGTGCCTACCGGCGTTTGCGTCGAGTGATGGACGCGTGGTGTGCGCTGTGGTCGTGGCCGCTGACCACAGACATCGAGCCGCCGGACTGGGACCAGTGGGTCGGCGGCCTGGAAGCGATTCTTGGGGTGCCGCCTAGGGCTGGCAAGTTCGAGAAACACGGGCAGATCAGCCTCGCGGGTGATCTGAGCTGGCAGGATCTCGACTTCGCCGAGGACACCGACCGTACCTTCGCGCAGGCGCTTCCCGTCGAAAAAGCGCTGGAAGGGTTTCCCTGGCTGACGGTCGCAGGTGACATCGCCGAAGTGCAGGGCTTTTTTCACTGGGAGCTTGACTTTGCACCGGTGTTCGCCCGCGGTGGCTTCGACCTCCAGGTCGGCAACCCCCCGTGGGTGCGTCCCGATTGGGATGAGGCCGGGGTGTTGGCAGAGATTGACCCATGGTGGGCGCTCACCGACAGGCCAGCCAGTCCGATCCGAGATGCCAAGATCGCCGAAATTCAAATGGATTCCGCCGCGCTTGCTGTCCTGCTCGATGAGCGCTCAGCGCAGATCGGAAATGTCGAGCACCTGGGATCCCGTGTTGACAGGCCGCTGTTGGGTGGACTTCGTACGGATTTGTACCGTTCTTTTATTGAGCGGACATGGCGATCAGCGTCGGCGCATGGAGTAGTCGGCCTCATTCACCCCGAAACTCATTTCACTGAGCTCAAGGCCAAGATGATTCGGAGAGCCGCTTACCGGCGACTCAGACGGCACTGGCATTTCAAGAACAACGCTTATGTTTTCCCCGAGATAAGCGATAAACGCGACTTTGGCGTGCACATATATGGTAGGGAAGAAACGGACATCGCTTTTCTGCAGGCTGGCTGGATTTATCACCCAGATGTAGTTAATAGGTCTTTTCACCACGACGGTCACGGTGCGTTGCCGGGGGTGCGTGACGATGATGATAGCTGGGATATGCGGCCGCATAAAAATCGGATCGTTCGAGTTGACCGTGCGATTCTGGAAGGCTGGTCTGCGCTAATTGAGGAGATTGGTGATCCCGCGGAAGAGGCGCGAATGCTGTATCCAGTGAATAAAGACAGCGCAGCCGTGCTGGAAAAGATATCGATTTCACCGCGTCTGGGTGATTTGCACTTTGCGTGGACGGGTGGATGGAATGAGACAAATGATCGAAAGCGGGGTATCTTGGATCCCAAGAGCGCCGTGCCGGATACATGGTCCCGCGTGATTCTGCAAGGGCCTCACCTCGGTGTGGCCAATCCTATCTATCAGGAGCCTGACACGACTCCGGGTCGCGAGAAGCTTTATAAGCGTATCAACCTAAGCGACTTGAGTGCGAACTTTATTCCCCGCACGAATTACCAGCTAGGGGTGACAGAACCTGCGGCGTTATCGGCCTACTCGACGTGGCAGGGAAGCCCCACATCGTCTTTCTATCGATTGGCGTGGCGAGAAATGTGCGATGTCGCAATGGTGCGAACACTGCATTCTGCGCTGATACCGCCTGGGCCTATGCATGTGCTGACGGTGTATTCTCTGGGCTTAGTTTCCTATCCCGATCTGGTTGTGGCTGCCGGATTTCAAACATCCCTTATTTGTGACTTTCTGATTAAGATCTCCAGTTCGGGTCATGCAAATGCCGGGACTATCGCGAGGCTGCCTCACGTGCGCGGGCATGCGCTCGAAGCGGAATTGATGCTACGTACGATGCGGCTCAACTGTCTGACGGAGGCATATGCTCCTTTGTGGAACGATTTGTACGACGCTAATTGGTCCCTCGACTCATGGGTCCCGCATGTTGGTGTAGATCTCCACGACCGTATCCCGCTAGGGAACATCACCCCTGAGTGGACCGTATCGACGCCACTCCGGACGGATGCTGATCGCCGCCAAGCATTAGTTGAGATCGACGCCATAGTCGCTCTGATGCTGGGTATAACGGAGACCGAGCTCATCGCAATTTATCGTTCACAGTTCCCTGTGTTGCGTAAGCGAGAGCGCGAAGCACTCTTCGATGCGGATGGCCGACAGCTACCCGGCAAGCTGGCCTCCGAGTACCGCAAGAAGGGCGCCGTGAGGCCTGGAGATCTCACCGTTGACGGTGTCACCTATGTCGAGCCGTTCGTCGGCGTGGATCGCGAGCGCGATATGGAGCTGGCGCACAAGCACTTCAGTGACATCGCGAGCGGAGGAGCGTAATGACGCCCGGTGCAGACACAGCCAAGTTCGAATTGGTCGAAGCCATCGTCGCGCTCGATCCTCAACTACGGGAACGGCGTTGGGTCAGCCTCAGTCTGTGCATCGCAGATGCCGTGTGGAGCATCGGGGCGCATTACGACAACGTCGTCGTGCCGTTGGCGCAAACTCGCCGTGAATTTCGGCGTCGACCAACCAACGGTTCCGATGAGCGAGCCGCTCGTGCCCGATCCACTACCGCTTGCCGTACTGGCAGGTCTAAGCGTCAAGGAGTTGATTCTGCTCACTAACCGGCAGAACACATCGACCCGAGGTGGGATTCGGAAGGCTGATGCCGTGGTCCGACACATCCACGCGTTCCACGCGCATGGCGTGAGCAATCTGGGCGATGCGATTGCACTGTTCGGCGATGAAGAGCGGTTCTCCGCCGTGAACGCAGACTTGCGAAAGATCCCCGGTGAGGGAGCTCACGCGGTGCGGCGCGATTACCTGTGGATGCTCATCGGCCAGGACGATCTCATCAAGCCCGACCGGATGGTGCTTCGCTGGTTCAGAAATCACGGAGCGATTGTCGACCCTGTCGGCGCGCGTGACCTTATCGCCGCGCTTGTTCCGGCCGTCAGTACGAGGCTGAAGCGACCCATCACGGCTTGGGAGATAGACCATGCGCTGTGGAACGCCGGGAGGGGGATGTAATCAATGGGCGCACTCCTCCCGACTCTGCAGGCGGAGCATCTTCGTGAGGGGCTCACGGACTATCTCGCAACGACTTTTGCGCTGACTGACCCCGACGCGCAGGCGGCACTTACCGACTTCATCGTTGATCCCGACAACGGCATGTTCAAGGGCCCGTACGTGCGGTTGCGGTTGCCATTCGCCCCGGCCGGCGACGGCTGGCGCGACCACCTGGATTGGTGGCCAGCCGATTTCACACCGTATGGGCATCAGGCGCGGGCATTCGAGCGGCTCTCGACCCAGCATCAAGAGCGGCCTCAACCTACCTTGGTGACCACCGGCACCGGTTCCGGCAAGACCGAGGCATTTCTGTACCCGATCCTCGATCATGTGTTGCGGGCCAAGAAGTCCGGTGTCACCGGGATGAAGGCGCTGATCCTCTATCCGATGAACGCGCTCGCCAACGACCAGGCCGAGCGGCTCGCCAAGTTGATCTCAGGCGACCCCGCCCTCGCCGCGGTCAGCGCTGGCCTCTATACGGGGGAGCATGGCGGCGGTGGCCGCACTCGGGTCTCAGCCGACGGGCTGATCACCGACCGCGATCTCATGCACGACTCGCCGCCCGACATCTTGCTCACCAATTACAAGATGCTCGACCACATGCTGCTGCATCCCGGTCGCGCCGACATGTGGCGGCTGTCCGCCGAATCGCTGCAGTATCTGGTGCTCGACGAATTCCACACCTACGACGGCGCGCAGGGCACCGATGTCGCGATGCTGCTCCGCCGGCTCGGTCTGACCCTCAAGGCTCACTGGACCGCCACATCGCGGGTCACCGATGACGACCGTGCCCGTCCACTCGGCAAGGTGGTCCCCGTCGCCACGTCGGCGACACTGGGGTCGCGGGCGGCTCCGACGGCCATGCTCGACTTCGCCCACACTGTCTTCGGGGAATCCTTCGGCGACGACGCGGTGATCGAAGAAACTCGGCGGACGCCTGACGAATGGCGCAGATCTCGGTCGGGCAGCCACGACCATGCCTGGAAGCCGATAGAACCGGCCCTGCCCGACGCGCTCGACCGTATTACGGCGCTCGATCGGGTTGGCGGCGACAATCATGCGGTTGCTGCAGCCGTGTTCGTCGAACTCTTCGAGAAGACCACTGCGTCAACGGGTCCCGCGCAGCCCAACCCTGACGCCGGGGAGATGCTGGATCAGCTCAAGCGGCATCGGTTCATCCAGGATGTGCTGGAAAACGCTGTCGACGCGGTTTCTCTTCCCGATCTGGCCGAGCGCGTGTTTCCCGCGGTGCCTATCGATCGAGATGCCGCCCGCACCCGCGAAATCCAGGTTCGGTTCCTGGAGTTCGTGGTTGCAATGCTCTCGCACGTGCGCGCCGAGACCGGCCGCGCGGCGCTCGGCGTCGACGTGCACTTGTGGATCCGAGAACTCAGCCGCGTCGATCGCGCAGTGCGAGCCGCCACCGAATACCGCTGGTCCGACGACGGCACCTCCGTCGACGACGAACTGTATCTGCCGGCGGTGTACTGCCGGCATTGCGGGCGTTCGGGTTGGGGTGCCCGACTGGCGCCGACCGGCAACGCCCTGGACGTCACCGACGAAGCGATCCGCGCCGACCACGCTGCCGGGGCCGCCCGGTTTCGTGCATTGATCTCGGCGCCCGCCGAAGCGCAGGTCGCAGGCGGCGTCCACGGCCTACGGTGGTTCCACCTGGACCACCGTGAACTCCTCGACACCACACCGGACCCGCAGAGCCCCGACGTCGTCGACGGTCGTGTGCTGCCGGTGCTCACCCTGATCGGTCCCGACGCGGACGAGGAATCCAAGAACGACATGTGCCCGGCCTGCGGGGCCGCCGACGGCATCCGGTTCCTCGGCAGCGCGGTCGCCACCCAGCTGTCGGTGACTCTGTCGAACCTGTTCGGCGACAAGCACCTCGACGCCGCCGAGAAGAAGGCGTTGATGTTCACCGACAGCGTGCAGGACGCCGCGCACCGTGCCGGGTTCGTGCAGGCCCGCTCGCACAGTCTCAGTCTGCGTACGGCGTTGCGCGGGGCACTCGGCGACGCCGAGCTCGACCTGGATGAACTCGCCAGGGCCGTCATCGACCGCGCCAGCAACGATCCGATGCTGCGTTACCAACTGCTGCCACCGGATCTCGTGGACCGTGACGAGTTCGTCGCGTTTTGGAAGACCGACGTGCACCCGAACTCCCGGCGGGCGGCGGAGAACAAGGCCAAACGCCGGCTTCGTTTCGACGTCGACCTGGAGTTCGGTCTGCAGTCACGTACCGGCCGAACCCTTGAGCTCACCGGCAGCGTCGTGGCCGAGGTCTATCTCGGGGCAGCCCGCAAGGCCCCGATCCTCGGACGCCGTTCGCTCGAGAAGGCCGACGTCGCTCAGCTCCCACTCACCGGGGTGTCCGATGCAGCACTGGCGCAGTGGGTGCGGGGCACGGTCGAGAGAATCCGTACCCGCGGCGGCATCCACCACGACTGGCTGCGTCCCTATCTGGAGAAGAATGCCAACCGCTACCACATCTGGGGCGGGCGGCCACGCGGCCAGGGCATGCCCGCTTTCCCGAAAGGTCGCCCGGCCCCCGCCTTCCCGGCCCTCAAGTCCGGAACCGGTTCTCTGCCGGAGGGATTCGACCCGATCACCGCACCGTCCTCCTGGTATGTCCAGTGGACGTCGCGATGCCTCGACGTCAGCCCCCATGACGGAACCTTCCTGGCCAAGGCGCTGTTCACCGAACTCGCCGCACAGATGCTGCTGTCCACCGTCACGACAGAGACAGGTTCCGTCGTCTACGGGCTGTCGGCGGCAACTGTGCAGGTTAGTGCGCCGACGTTGGATGCGCTCGAAGGTGGGCGACACCTGCTGGTCTGTGACATCTGCCAAACCCCGATGCCGGGCAGCGCCACCACCATCGACGAACTCGACGGCGCGCCCTGCACGCTGATCCGCTGCCCGGGCCGACTGCACCGCAGCGCCAGGACCGACAACTTCTACCGCAGGCTGTACGACTCAGCTGAGATGAAACACGTTGTCGCGCGGGAACACACCAGCCTACTGCCGACCACGACCCGGCTCGACTACGAGAACGCCTTCAAACGCGGCGGGACCGACCCGCAAGCACCCAACGTCCTCGTCGCGACCCCCACGCTGGAGATGGGCATCGACATCGGTGACCTGTCCACTGTCATGCTCGGATCACTGCCACGATCGGTTTCGTCCTACCTGCAGCGCGTAGGTCGCGCCGGCCGACTCACCGGAAACTCCTTGGTGCTGGCCTACGTTCGCGGCCGCGGCGAACATCT
>LZSH01000418.1 GCA_001665255.1 Mycobacteriaceae bacterium 1482268.1
CGGCGGTTCGGTCGGCTTCGACGCCGACGACCTGGTCAAGCTGCTCGACAGCGTGCCCGCCGACATTGCGGCCCAACTCCGTGAGGTGCTGGCCCGATTCGGCCACCAGCAGCTTGGTGACGTTGCCCTCAGGACCAGGTTCGGCGCCCGCGATGGCGCGGCTGGCGCGACGGAGGTTCAGCAACCGAAGCGTGTGCAGCTCGGCGATCACCTCACCGGCCCGCCGGACATGTTGGGCCGCAATGTCGGCGGGCACGCTGTCGAGCAGCTTGACCAGGTCGTCGGCGTCGAAGCCGACCGAACCGCCGGAACCGCCGCCGATCGAGATGCGCTCATTGCCCAGCGTGGCCCGCGCCACCAGCCACCCCTTGTTCACATCGCCGACCACGTCGGAGTCCGGGACGAAGACGTCGTCGAAGAAGACCTCGTTGAAGTGCGCATCACCGGTAATGCCCTTCAGCGGATTGACCGTGACGCCAGGGGCTTTCATGTCGATCGCCATCATCGTCACACCCGCGTGCTTGGGTGCGTCGGGATCGGTGCGAACCGTCGCCAAGAAGGTCGACGGCGGCTGGAAGGTGACCGGGCAAAAGGTGTGGACCAGCCTCGCACAACACTGCCAGTGGG
>LZSH01000419.1 GCA_001665255.1 Mycobacteriaceae bacterium 1482268.1
GGTCGGTGTCCTCAACGTGCATACCGTCGAGCAGCGGGAGTTCACCGCCGGCGACGTCGAACTGCTGTTGGTGATCGGCCGGCTCATCGCAGGGGCGCTGCACCAGGCCCGGCTGCACCGCCAACTCGTCGCACGCGAACGCGCGCACGAGAACTTCGTCGAGCAGGTCATCGAGGCCCAGGAGCTCGAGCGCCGCCGGCTGGCTGGCGACATTCACGACGGCATCTCGCAGCGGCTGATCACGCTGTCCTATCGGCTCGACGCGGCGACGCGCGCGACCGACGCCGCCGCGATGGCCGAACAACTAGGCATGGCACGGGAACTCGTCGATCTCACCTTGCAGGAGGCGCGCGCGGCGATAAGCGGGCTGCGGCCTCCGGTGCTCGATGATCTCGGCCTGGCGGGCGGACTGGCCAGCCTCGCGCGCTCGATCGGCCAGATCGACGTCAAGGTGGAACTCGCCGACACCCGACTGCCCGACCACATCGAGCTTGCGCTGTACCGCATCGCCCAGGAATGCCTGCAGAACGTCGTCAAACACGCAGGCGCATCGACGGCGCGGCTGATGTTCGCCGTCGACGACGACACCGCCCGGCTCGAAATCGTCGATGATGGAGTCGGTTTCGACACTTTCGAGCATCCGCTGGGCAGCGACGAAATGGGCGGCTACGGTCTGCTGTCGATGGCCGAGCGCGCCGAGATCGTCGGCGGCCGGCTCAATATCCGGTCACGGCCGGGTGCGGGCACGGCCGTCACGGCCACGATCCCGCTGCCGAACGTCGCCGATGAACCTGCGGTGTGAATCTGACGACGTTTGACCGCGTTTTTCGTCGTCAGATTCACAAACGAGAGCTCTAGAAGTCTCCCGCGTTGCGGCGCAGCGTTTCGATCGACGCGGCCAACGCCCGCGACTCCTCGTCAGAGATGCCGATGTCGGCGAACACATCGTCGTTGAGCGTGACGGTCGCATCTTCCACCGTGGAGCGGCCGAGATCGGTGATCTGCACCAGCGTGGTCCTACCGTCGGTGGGGTGCGGCAGCCGCTTCACCAGCCCGTGCGCCTCCAACCGCCGGATCGCATGCGTCACGCTGGTGACGTGCACCTGCAGCCGGTCGGAGGCCTTGGTGATCGGTAGCGAGCCGTTGCGGCTGAACGCCAACAGCCGCAGCAGCTCGTAGCGCGCGAAGCTGAGGTCGTAGGGCCGCAGCGCGTTCTCGACGCGGGCCAACAGGATCTGGTGGGCCCGCATCACCGAGGTGACCGCGACCATACCGTTGGAGACCTCTCCCCAGCCGGCGCGTTCCCAGTTGGCTCGCGCGAGCTCGATGGGGTCCCGCTTGTGCGAGTCCGCAGACGGTTCGGAGGCCACGCCTCTTCATACCGCAGCCCGAGTGCGAGCAGGACGTGTTTTCAGCGCGACGCGACAGGCGCCAACGCGCTCAGCACCGCCCTGGTGGACTGACGGTTGCCCACGGTGATCCGCACGCTGCCGTTGGCGTATTCGCGGATCTGAAGCCCGGTGTTCTCGAAGAACTGCCGCCACGGCGTGCTGTTGGCGGGCAGGTACACGAAATTCGCGTGCCCGTCGGTGCTGTACACCCCCATCGAGTGCAGCCGCATCCGCAGATATCGACGTTCTGAGGCGATCATCCGGATCCGTTGCTGCAGTTGGCTTTCCGCATCGTATGAGGCCGCGACGGCCACCAGGCCCGTGATGCCTATACCGAATGGCAACTGCATCGTCCATAGTTTCCTGGCTAGATCGGGTGCACAGAAGCCGTATCCGATCCGCAGTCCGGCCAGCCCGTACGCCTTTGAAAAGGTGCGCGCCACCACCACATTGGGGAAACGCTTGATCAGCGAAAGGGCGTCGATCCGATGCTCGGGGGCGAGGAATTCGACGTAGGCCTCGTCCAGCAGGACGACGGTGTCGGAAGGCACCCGCGTCAAGAACTGCTCGAAGTCTGCGGCCGACTCGATGGTTCCGGTCGGATTGTGCGGACGGCACACCACTACGACTCGTGCGTCGGCGGCCGCGTCAGCCATTGCATCCAAGTCGTGGTGGCCGTGTTCGTCCAGCTCCACGGTGACCGACGCCAGCCGCGCCATCTGCGCGAAGATCGGATAGCCGTCAAATGTCGGAGATGTCATCACCATGCGGTCCCCCGGGCTGGTCACCGCGCTCAGCACTTGCATGATCACCCCGGTCGCGCCGGCGCCGATCACCACCTGCTCCTCCTCCACCCCGACGTGGCCGGCGATCAGCGCGCGCAGCCGCTCGGGAAGAAACTCCGGATAGCGGTTGGCCACATAGAGAGATTCGGTCAGCGCCGAACGCACTCCGGGTAGCGGCGGGAACGGGTTCTCATTGAGCGAGAGAGCCAACGGGTTCACCGCACTCGGTAACGCCGAGACCGCTTCCATGAGCTCCCCCTGGGCCGGACTCACCATTCCCGACCGCCCCACTTGATCGCGGCGGCGCCTGCGAAGTCACCGGCATGTGCGAACGCGGCCATCAGCGCGACGTCGCCCTTCTTGAGCTGGCCGTCAGAGATGGCGGCCTCGAGATTGACCGGAATGCCTGCGGCGAACAGGTTGCCGCACTGCTCGAACGTGTCGCGATGCTTTTCCCTCGGCAGTTCCAACGCATCGCGCCAGTTCCGCAGGAACGCCCGGTTCGGCTGGTTGGTGACCAGTAGGTCGAGATCCTTTGGCTTGATGCCGATCCGGTCGCACACGGCGTAGGAGACTTCGGGTACCTGCCGGTTGCCGCGCGCCAGCACCTTGGTGATCTTGCTCTCGGTGAAGCCGATGCAGCCTTCGCCGGGACCCGCCTGCCACCACTTGCGGAACGGGTCGACCGCGATCGTCATGTCGCCGGCATATTCGCCGTAGGTGCGGCACTCGATGTCGAGAATCGGCGACTGATCCGACCGCGCGAGCAGGCCGACGGCCGCGCCGTCCCCGGGCACCGACGCCTGTGCCTTCCGGCGAATCGTCTCCTGGTCGAAGATCGTGCCGGCGGCATTCTGGGCGACGGCGATCAGCGCCGTCTCCGCCTGACCCGATTCGATCAGCGACCGAGCCACGTTCATGGCGAGCACGAACGCCGCACACCCGCCGTTGTGCAGGTCGAGCACCCAGTTGGGCTTCATGCCTAGCCGATGCGCCACGCCGCCACCGCTGCCGTAGAACGGCATGTCCGGCAGCTGAACGTGGGTGATCAGCACGTCGATATTGGCGATCTTGTCCTGGCCGTGTCGCTCGACCAGACCGGCGGCGGCACGTTCGACCATGTCGATGGCCGTCTCGTCCTCGGCCACGTGGTGACGGAATCTCGGCGCCCGGAACATCACGTTCTCACGCAGATCGTCGGTTTCGGCGAACCCCGCGTAGTACTCGGCGCTGACCGGTTCCCCCGGCAGGTAGGTCGAGACGTCCAACAAACTCGTGGTCATTGTGCTCCTCGCGTGCGCAGTGGTCATATTCGTGCCCTCACTTCATCCACGCCGGCGTGACAGGCAAGCCGTTGTGATGCCGGTATTCCGCAATTGCCTTGAGGTTCTTCATTTCCAGCAGATGGCCGGGACCGAACATCTCCCAGAAGTCGCCCACCCATACCGGCCGCGCAGGCGGCGCGGTCTCGGGATAGGGGTTCTTGTCGTAGAACGGATGGTGGCAGTTGGTCCACAGCACAACCGATCCGGGCCTGTCGAACACAAGCTGCGCATCGACGATGCGCATCAGGTAGATCATCCACAGGTGCTTGCCCTGATCCCACGCGCAGTGATAGTCGACTGTGCCGGCCTCTTTGTTGGCAACCGTACGGGTGAAGATCGGGCTGCCCTTGGCGCCGCCCAGCTTGTCGTAGGCCACCCACAGCCCCGGCTCCTCGGTCGGGGCGAAGCCGCGGAGGCTGTAGGTCCACTCCTCCAGGCAGCGGGTGTCGGCCATGTAGTCGAAGAGCTCGTCAGGCGGACAGTCGATGTAATCGTTGACGGTGCAATAGGTTCCGAAGATCTCGTCGTGCGGATAAACCGATCGCATCATGTCCATGATGATCGGGGTGGCCTTCTCCCGTGGCATGTGCTCGACGCGGATCAACCCGTCGATCGGTTCGGCTGTGCCTCGGTGGGCGGTGATGTCATCAAGCGCGGGCAGTGACATTGGAACTGATCTCCTCTGCGATAACGGGGTTCTTCACGGCCGCCTTGCCGAGAAAGTTTGCGAACGGCGGGATTTCGTCTGCCGAGCATTCGACCGCGACGACTGAAGGTCCGTCGACATCGAGCGCGGCCTGCAAGGCCGGCCGCAGCGTGTCGATCGTGTCGACGTCGACCGACAAAAGTCCAGGGAACATGGCCGCCAGGCCCGCGCCGAGCCGGCTCGGGCCGAACCTGTTGTAGCTGTACAGGTCGTTGTAGAGCAGCTGCTCGCGCGTCACACACATCGCATGTGCGTGGTTGTCGAACAGGAGGAACGTGACAGGCAGTCCGTATTGGACGGCTGTGTGAATCTCCATGCCGTGCATGAAGAATGAGCCGTCACCGGCGATGACCACGGTCCGGCGCCTGCGCCCGAACGTCATCCCCAGCGCGGCGCCGAAGCTGTATCCCATGCCGCCCATGCCCAGCGCGACGATGAAGCGTCCGTCTCGCCGGGCGGGCAGGTAGTGAATCGCCGCTGCGCCGATGTTGCCTGCATCGGCCACGACGTCGGCGCCGTCGGGTAGCGCGGCGTCGAGCGCGGCCATCGCCTCGCGGTAGCGAACGCCGGGGCCGTCGTGCGGCGGTGGCCGCAGCTCGGTGCGTGGCACCACATCCGGCACCCGCACGCGGGTCGGACGGCCGTCGCCGTTCAACTCCTGCGTCAGCAGGCGTAGCGATCCCCGGAGATCCTCGGTGTGGATATGCGTGCAGGGCACGAACGGGGCGGCCGATCCGATCGAGTACGTCGGCACCGAGGCCAGCGCGTCGTCCAGCCCGGCCCGCGCGGTCACGGTCAGCCGCGTGCCGACGATCAGGCATAGTGCGCTGGCGGCGATCGCGGTCGCGACACCCGGATGCCCCATCACGCCGGTCACGCCGAGCGACGAGGACAATCCGAGCCCCGGCGTGCCCGCGACATCTTTGGCGTCGGGCACGGTGGCGACACGGGCGCGCAGCATCGAACGCAGTTGCGCGAGCTCTGCGCGGGCGTCGTCACGGGCGACCTGCTCACCGGCGATGATCGTGATCGGTCCGTCAGCGCGCCGCAGCGCCTGCGCGATGACCTGAGGGTTGCCCAGGTGGGTGCCTACAGGAAAGCCGTTGACGCCGTTCGCGGAACCGCCGAGAACCACGTCGGACTGCTGGATGTCCTTGGGGAGCAACAGCACTGCCGGTCCGCCGCGGTTGGCGGCGGCGATGGCCTCGGGCAGGGCGGTGATGATTTGCTCGGGCGCCATGATCCGTCGGCAGAACACCGACACTGCGGAGAACAGCGCCTGACCGTTCAAGGCGCCGTTCTGGCCGCTGGTGTCCTGGAATGCGCCGTGGCCGTCGAGCGTCGTCGGAGGCTGGCCGATCAACGCGAGCACCGGCACCCGACTCGCCAGCGCCTCGGCAAGTCCGGCAACGGTATTCAGGCACCCGCCGCCGGAGGTCGCGGCCACCACGCCCAGGCCGGCACCGCTGCGGCTGAAGCCGTCGGCCATCGTCGCGGCGGAGAACTCATGCTTGGCCAACACCGCGGTGATGTCGTCACGGAAGTGCGCGGCGTCGTAGAGATCCTCGATATTGGCACCGTCAACACCGAAGATGTAACCGACTCCGGCGCTTGCCAGATAGCCGACGATGTGATCAACAACCCTGCCGACCACTCGATCGCTATGAGCCATTCATTCACCTGCTTCCGCACCTGCAAGTGACACGACTCATGAGTAACCACGGTTCAATCCGTGACCGGACTCACAACTCTGTTTGCAACAGCACCGCTCGCGAATCGGTATCGACAAGTTGCACGGACTTGATCTCGTTCTTCTGCATGGTCGTGTTGCCGCTCGGCAAGGCGGTGGCGCCGTTCACACCGACCCAGGTCGCGATTTCACTCTGAGTTCCGTTGTGCCCCACCAGAACCATCGCCAGATTCGCCGTCGTCGTCTCGCCGCGGCTGGCATAGTCGCCATAGGTGCACACCATGTCGATGCGGGTGCCCCAACCGAAACCGGTCAACGTGACCGTGGCGTTGATCGGTGTCTGTGCGACCTTACTCATCGTCAGCGCCGATGCCATCGGCCCCTCATCGCCGCCGGTGCCTCGGATGCCGGGCAGGATCGCGATCACCAGCGCGACAGCCAGCACCGCCGCAGCGGCGGCCAACGTGATGACGCTCAGTCTGCGAGTGCGTCGCCGCCGCCATTGCACCTTCTGCAGCAGCTCGTCGAGCACCTCGGGACGCAGCGGCGGCTCCTCCGTCGCGGGATCGTCAAGGGCCTGCACTTCCTCGGTGGTCAACTGCGCCAGGATCGCCGGCATGCCGCTCAGTTCGGCGACGGCCGCGCTGCATCGTGGGCAGCTGGCCAGATGCGCCTCGAACTCTCGTCGTTCGGTTCCCGACAGTGAGCCCAGGACGTAGGCGGCGTCCCACATCGCGTAGGGATCGTCACCGCGCGGATCGTCGTCGCGGTTCGCGGGTTGCGTCATCGGGTCACCCCCATTTCCTGCAGTGAGAGGCGCAACGCCCGCACGGCGTAATGCAGCCTCGATTTCACGGTGCCCTCGGCTATGTCCAGGTCCGCAGCTATCTGGGAGGTCGTCCAACCCTGGTAGTACGACCGTTTGATCACTGCGCGATGTTCAGGGGAGAGCTGTGCCAGGGCGCCGCTCAACAACATTCGGTCCAAGGCGGAATCCACCTCATCCGGGCCGGCGCGATCGTAGGCCTTCTCGGGGTCCGGGGTTCCAGACTCGCTTCGGAACCTGGCGCTGCGCCGCTCGTCGATGATCATATTTCGGGCGACGGTGAATAGCCAGGCTCGTGCCGACCGATCGCCGTCGGTTATTTCTGGATGCTGCCACGCCCGCAGCAAAGTTTCTTGCACCACATCCTCTGCTCGTGCCCGATCGCCGGTGAGCCGCACTGCATAGCGCCACAACGCGGCGCCGTGCTCCTCGTAGAGAACACGCATCAATGCGGCCTCGGGATCGCCCATTCATACCTCCCTCGTTATTACGAGGCAAAGGCCGACGAAGTTCACAGGTTTTCCCTAAAACATCCGGGAAACTGCTGATCTAACGGGTCAGGATGCGAGG
This sequence comes from Mycobacteriaceae bacterium 1482268.1, assembly GCA_001665255.1. Taxonomy (GTDB): domain Bacteria; phylum Actinomycetota; class Actinomycetes; order Mycobacteriales; family Mycobacteriaceae; genus Mycobacterium. The sequence continues at coordinate 7,294 of LZSH01000419.1, forward strand.
CCCGTCGTCGGTGACGGCGACCGTGTGTTCCCAGTGGGCGGCGCGGGATCCATCGGCGGTGACCACTGTCCAGTTGTCGTCCAACTCGACTGTCTTGGTGGTGCCGAGGGTCAGCATCGGTTCGATCGCCAGCACCGAACCGGCAACGAGGTAGGGTCCCCGGCCGGGCTGGCCCTCGTTGGGCAGGAACGGGTCCATGTGCATGCGCCTGCCGATGCCGTGCCCGCCGTAACCGGCCACGATGCCGAACTTGCGGTCGTAGCGCTTCTCGGCCTCGCGGGTACCGGTCTCGATGGCGTGCGATACGTCGGTCAGCCGATTGCCGGGCATCATCGCGGCGATGCCCGCTTCCATCGACTCCTTGGTGGCCCGCGACAGCGCCTCGTCAACTCCGATCAGCTCGCCGACCCCGAAGGTTATCGCCGAATCCCCGTGCCAGCCGTCGACGATCGCGCCGCAGTCGATCGATACCAGGTCACCGGCTAACAGCGTTTCGGTCGACGACGGGATCCCGTGAACGACGCGGTCGTTGACCGACGAGCAGATGCTGGCCGGGAAACCGTGATAGCCGAGGAACGACGGGACACCGCCTGCGTCGCGGATCACCGCTTCGGCGATCCTGTCGAGGTCGAGCGTGGACACCCCGGGTACGGCGGCCTCATGCACCGCCTGAAGGGCGGCGGCCACCAGCGATCCCGCGACGGCCATCGCATCGAGCTCGCCTGGGGTGCGCGGGTCGACCACCTTGCGGGTGCGCAATCCGGGCAGCGTGATCACTTGCCGACGGCGCGCAGCGCGCGGGCGAAGACCTCGTCGAGACCGCCGACGGCGTCGACCGTCTGCAGGTTGTTCTTGCTGTAGTACTCGAGCAGCGGCTTGGTTTCGTCGGCGTACACCTTCATCCGGTTGTGGATGACCTCTTCGGTGTCGTCGGCGCGGCCCCGGGACTTGAGCCGCTTGAACAGCTCCTCCTCGGAGACCACGAATTCGAGCACAGCGTCGAGTTTGGTGCCGTGGTTCTTGAGCATCTCGTCGAGCGCTTCAGCCTGCGCCACCGAACGTGGGTAGCCGTCGAGGATGAACCCGTCGGCGGCGTCGGGCTGCTCGATCCGTTCCTCGACGAGCTTGTTCGTCAGCTCGGAGGGCACCAGGTCACCGGCATCGAGATAGCGCTTTGCTTCCAGACCCAGCGGGGTGCCGTTGCTGATGTTCTCGCGGAAGAGGTCGCCGGTCGAGATCTGCGGAACGCCGAGCTTTTCGGACAGCTTCTCCGCCTGCGTCCCTTTGCCCGCCCCCGGCGGCCCGAGCAGTACGAGTCTCACTTCAGGAACCCTTCGTAGTTGCGCTGCATCAGCTGGCTCTCGATTTGTTTAACCGTATCGAGACCGACGCCAACCATGATCAGAACCGCTGTGCCACCGAACGGCAAGTTCTGCACGCCGCCGCTGTTGCCGATCTCGAGGAACAAGTTGGGAAGCACGGCGATGACACCCAGGTAGATCGAGCCCGGCAGGGTGATCCGATTGAGCACGAACCGCAGATAGTCAGCTGTTGGCTTTCCCGGCCGGATGCCGGGGATGAAGCCGCCGTATTTCTTCATCTCGTCGGCCCGCTCATCGACGTTGAACTGGACCGAGACGTAGAAGTACGTGAAGAAGACGATCAGGCCGAAGTAGATCGCGATGTAGGACCAGCTGGCCGGGTTGGTGAGGTAGTTCGCGACGAGCTTGTCCCACCAGCCGGTGCCCGGGTTGCTCCGCCCACTCTGGATCAGCTGCGTGATCAGGTGCGGGATATAGATCAGCGAGGATGCGAAGATCACCGGGATAACGCCCGCCTGGTTGACCTTCAGCGGCAGATAGGTCGACGTGCCGCCGTACATCTTGCGGCCCACCATCCGCTTGGCGTACTGCACAGGGATGCGGCGCTGACCCTGCTCGACGAAGACCACGCCGATGATGATGACCAGGGCCGCCACGAGGACGGCGGTGAAAACAACAGGGCCGCGGCTGTCGAAGATGCTCTTGCCCTCCGACGGGATCCGGGCGGCGATGCTGGCGAAGATCAGCAGCGACATACCGTTGCCGATGCCGCGCTCCTGGATCAGCTCGCCCATCCACATCACCAGCGACGCGCCCGCGGTCATCACGAGCACGATGACGGCCAGTGTGAAGATCGACGAGTCCTGGATGATGTCGAGTTCGCAGCCCTGCAGCAGCCCACCGTTGGCGGCCAACGCCACGATGCTCGTCGACTGCAGGAGCGCCAGCGCGATCGACAGGTAGCGGGTGTACTGGGTGAGCTTCGCCTGGCCGGCCTGGCCTTCCTTGCGAAGTTCTTCGAAGCGCGGGATCACCACTCCGAGCAACTGCACGATGATGCTCGCGGTGATGTAGGGCATGATGCCGATCGCGAACACCGCCAGCTGCAGCAGCGCGCCACCGGAGAACAGGTTGATCAGCGAGTAGATCTGCGCCGAGTCGCCACCGCTGAGCTGCGTGATGCACTTCTGGACGTTCGGGTAGTTGACACCGGGAGACGGGATCGAGGCGCCGATCCGGTACAGGATCAGGATGGCCAGGGTGAAGAGGATTTTTCGTCGGAGGTCAGCTGTCCGCAGCGATGAGATGAAAGCCGAAAGCACTCTTCCTCCTGCGCAGCCGGGCTCATATCGCGGCGTGCCAAATGGGCTGGTCTGTACCAGCGTCGGTCAAGTCAATATGGCGAGCCTCGGCAGGCGCCCAGCCTGCGGAGTCACGCAGTCTACGAGAGTAACAGTTATGGCCCATCGGCCCTGCATCCGCAGGTGCCGACGGTCAGCTCAGGCAACCTTTCAGGTTGGGAGCGTACAGTCGACGACGGCTTGTTACATCAGCTAACTAATTGACGTAGTTGCCGACCGACAGGGGTTCCGAATGGCGCGCACAGACAACGACAGCTGGGATCTGGCCTCCAGTGTGGGAGCGACCGCGACCATGGTGGCAGCCGCCCGCGCGATGGCGACCAGGATCGATGGCCCCCTGATCAGTGATCCCTATGCCGAGCCCCTCGTTCGCGCCGTCGGCGTCGACGTGTTCACGCGACTGGCGACGGGCGAGCTCGACCCGTCGGCGTTGGACGTCGACACCGACAAGAACGCCGGAATGGACCGCATGGTCGACAACATGGCGGTCCGGACGAAGTTCTTCGACGACTTTTTCGTCGACGCCGCGGCCTCCGGCATCCGGCAGGTGGTCATTCTGGCCTCGGGTCTGGACTCGCGGGCGTACCGGCTGCACTGGCCGGCCGGCACCGTCGTCTACGAGGTGGATCAGCCGCAGGTGATCGCGTTCAAGACGCAGACGCTTGCCAAGATCGGCGCCGAACCCACCTCGGACCGTCGCGTGGTGGCGATCGATCTGCGCTTCGACTGGCCGACCGCGTTGAAGGAGGCGGGGTTCGACCCCGGTCAGCCGACGGCGTGGAGCGCCGAGGGTCTCCTGGGCTATCTGCCACCAGACGCCCAGGACCGGCTGCTCGACACCATTACCGAGTTAAGTGCGGCGGGCAGCCGCCTGGCCACCGAAAGCGCACCACCGATCGACCAGAACGACGTCGACGAGGCGATGGAGAGGATGCAGGCGGCCGCCGGGCGGTGGCGCGAACACGGCTATGACCTCGACTGGGCCAACCTCGTCTACCTGGGTGAGCGCAATGAGCCCGCCGGCTACCTGACCGAGCGCGGCTGGACGGTGACCGGCAACGACGTCAACGAGCTTCTGACCGCCCACGGCTACCCGCCGTTCGACGGGGATACGCCGTTTGCGGACCTGCGCTACATCAGCGGGACCCTCGGCGGTGTCCGGTGATTCGAGCGGACGCGGACAGCTGGGACATCGCCTCCAGTGTCGGCGCGACGGCGACCATGGTCGCTGCAGGGCGGGCGATCGCCAGCAGGGAGCCCGACGCACTGATCGATGATCCGTTCGCCGGGCCGTTGGTGCGCGCCGTCGGTCTGGACTTCTTCACCCGCCTGATCGACGGAGAGATCGCGCTGTCCGACGACGACGGCGCAGCCGCCACCCGGTTGATCGTGAACGTGATGGCGGTGCGCACCAAGTTCTTCGACGACTTCTTCACCGAGGCGGCGGCCGCCGGGATCCGGCAGGCGGTGATCCTGGCATCGGGCCTCGATGCGCGCGCCTACCGGCTGTCATGGCCCGACGGAACGGTCGTCTACGAGATCGACCAGCCGAAGGTGCTCGAGTTCAAGGACGCGACGATGGCGTCGCTCGGCGCGAAGCCGACGGCGGATCGCCGCGCGGTCAGTGTCGATCTGCGCGAGGATTGGCCGGCGGCCTTGCGCAGCAAGGGTTTCGACGTGACGAAGCCGACGGCGTGGACCGCGGAGGGCCTGCTGGTGTATTTGCCGCCCGAGGCGCAGGACCGGCTCTTCGACGACATCGCCAGGCTGTCCGCAGCGGGCAGCAGGCTGGCCACTGAGTACCACCCCGACGCCGGCGTGAGCATAGGCCAGCGCGCCGAGGCGTTCCGTGAGCATTGGCAAAAGCACGGATTCGACATGAACCTTGCGGACCTGTTCTACAAGGGCGACCGTAATCCCGTCGTCGAGTACCTCACCGACCACGGCTGGCACGTGATCACCCGCACCCGGCCTGAGCTGTTCGCCGCCTACGGCCGGCACTTCCCCGACACCGATGATCTCGCGCCGATGCGAGAATCGCTGGCCGTCACCGCAATTCGAGGGTAGGACATCGATGGCACGGACCGACAACGACAGCTGGGATCTCGCTTCGAGCGTAGGGGCGACCGCCACCGCCGTCGCAGCCTCGCGAGCGGTGGCCTCCCAGGGACCGGATCCGCTCCTCGACGACCCGTACGCCGAGCCGTTGGTTCGCGCTGTCGGAACGGATTCCTTCATCAGGATCGTCGACGGCGATGCGTTCATCGACAACCCGGCGATGACGCGCCAGACGATGAGCGAGCAGATCGCGGTGAGGACACGGTTTTTCGACGACTTCTTCACCGCAGCGGTCAATGCCGGGATACGGCAGGCGGTGATTCTGGCGACGGGACTGGACACCCGCGCCTACCGACTGCCGTGGCCGACGGGCACGGTGGTGTTCGAGGTCGATCAGCCTCGAGTCATCGAGTTCAAGACCTCGACGCTGGAGAGGCTCGGCGCCGTCCCCAACGCGGTCCGCAAGACCGTCGCAATCGACCTGCGCGAGGACTGGCCCACCGCCCTGCGCGCGGAGGGTTTCGATCCGGCCCAGTCCGCTGGCATCGACTTCATGTCCATGTTTTCGGTGGCCACGCGGCTGCCGGGGGCAGACAGCGCAGTGATGTTGTCGAGCAGTCGGTCCTGCGCCTCCGGCGGCAGGTAGACCAGCAGGCCTTCGGCAATCCATGCGGTGGGCTGGGCCGGATCGAAACCCTCCGCGCGCAGGGCGGTGGGCCAGTCCTCGCGCAGGTCGATTGCGACGGTCTTGCGGA
>LZSH01000420.1 GCA_001665255.1 Mycobacteriaceae bacterium 1482268.1
CCACCCGATCACCGTCGTCGCCGAGCAGACCCTCACCGCCTACGAGGCCCGCTACGTCGACGCAGCCCGGGCGGCGAATACCGTGCGCGGCTACCGCGCCGACTGGACCGACTTCACCACCTGGTGTCACATCGCCGGCCACGCTCCCCTGCCGACGGACCCGGCCACCCTCGCCGGCTACCTCACCCACCTCGCCGCCCGCGGCCTGAAGGTCGGCACCATCAGCCGACGGCTGTCGGCGATCACCTTCGCCCACACCGTCCACGACCTGCCCGACCCCACCGCCAACGCCCGCGTCCTGGCCGTGTGGGAAGGAATCCGCCGTACCCACACCACCCCACCGGTCCAAGCCATCCCGCTCATGCCGCCGCTGCTGCACGACGTCCTCGACGCCTGTCCCACCACCCGGACCCGGACCTCGGCCACCCCCCGCGACCCCGAACCCGACCTCGCCGGGCTGCGCGACCGCGCCCTGCTCCTCGTCGGCTTTGTCACCGCACTGCGCCGCAGCGAACTCGCCGCCCTCGACCTCGCCCACCTCGCCGAACACCCCCGCGGTCTGGTGCTGTCCATCGCCCGCTCCAAGACCAACCAAACCGGCGCCGAACCTGAACTGGTCGTCGTCCCCCACGGCACCCACCCCCAGCGCTGCCCCGTCATTGCTCTGCGCACCTGGCTGCAGGCCGCCGACATCACCGACGGACCCGTCTTTCGTCCCGTCTCCAAAGGCAACCGCGCCCTGGATCGCCGGCTACATCCCGAATCGGTGAATACGTTGGTACGCAACGCTATTCATCGTTCTGGCACCGACGCGAGCGGCTACAGCGCCCACAGCCTCCGGGGCGGCTTCGTCACCCACGCCCATCTCCGCGGCGCCACCGACCGCGCCATCGCCCACCAGACCCGCCATCGCTCGCTAGCAAGCCTCGGCACCTACGTCCGCATCCACACAGCTTGGGATGACAACGCCGCCACCAACTTGGACTTTGATGCCCCGGGTCAGAGGCTCAACGAGGCAATGTTGCTCTCGAACAAGGTGTGGTGGTCCTGCTGCAGGCCCGCGAGCTGCAAGCAGTAGAGCCTCCAAATACTCTCCCAGACATCGCTTTTGGGATTTTGATAGCTGACCTTTAGGCCAATCTTGGTGCATTGTTCGTGGCCGATCATTTGACCGTGGGAATGCCACTGGTTCGTGTCGGCGAGTTGTCGGGCGGCTTCGTCGGCTTCGTCGGCGTCCTTGATCATTGCGGTTTGGAGGAGTGCCGATGCGATGACCGTGGAGCGCTTCATGATTCGCTTCAGTTTTTCGAGAACGACCGGGTCGAGCATGTCAAGCATCAGGCGGGCGACGGGGTCGTCGGGTTCTTCGCGGAGCCTCTTGGCGTGCTTGTTGTAAGAGTCGACGTAGTTTTGTGCCGAGTGGGTGGTCTTGACGCCGTTGATGCCGGTCAGCTCGACTTGTGGGTCGATCGGGCCCAGTTCGGACGTGTGACTCATCACCACCTGGTTGGCGCCAAGTGCGATCAGAGTGGCTGCGCTCTTGGCGTAGTCGGGCACGATGACGCGGACAGGTGCTGCTTCGGCTCTCTTGCGTATCAGCGTGATGATCTTCTCGGCGGTGTCGATGTCACCTCCTGGTGAGTTCAGCAGAAGGTCGATGGGTTTGCCGTGGGGGACGTTGTGCAGGAGGTCCACGATTCCCGCCGTGGTGATTCCCCGTTGAATTTGGCCGTGTTCGGAGACCATGCACAACAGCACGTTCCCGGTGTTCCGTTCGATTTCACGGATGAGCTCCTGGCGACCGTACCGGGCGGCGTTCATCGCCTCGAACAAGGGCGTACGGCGAGGTTGAGGTGAGGAATCCCCCGTGGTGGACGTCGGCAGGGTGACCGTCGGCGCCGGCGTCATCGGCGTCATCGATGAATCCGGCTGCACCGGGGTCTCGGCAACAGGTACCGCCGCCGGCTCATCCTGGTCGGGTCGTTGGCCGGGTGCGTCGTCGTCGAAGCTGCCGTCGTGCGTGTGATTCATACCCAGATGACCTTGCCCTTGTTGATGAAGTAATGACAGCGACCATGCTCGGTGACTTCGTCGACGCTGGGCCGCAGCGTAAGCCGTCGGCGGTCGACGATGCGCCAGGTGGGGCGGGACGTCGGGTCGAGGTTGAGCATCACTCGGTGTCCGGCTCGGCAGGGGCAGTCGAAGATCAACCACTGCTCGACGTCACCCTTGGCGACCAGGACGGCTGTTCGCCTGCGGAGTTCAGCGGGTACGTCGAACACCGAAGAGATCACCTCACCCTGGAGCGTGACGGGCGGCGAGGCCAACGCCTGTAGCTGTTGCCACCAGCGCTGCAGCCAGCGGGAGAGCAAGTGCGGGCGGCTCATTGGGGCCAGTTCATGCCGAGGAACATGTCCTCGTCGTAGACCAGTTTGGTGTCGTGGTGACAGTAGTGACCCTCGGCTGGGTGATCTGAGTTGACGCTGACTTTCCGGTCGTGAACGCGGAGCAGCAGCTCGGAGGGGGCGGGCTGTTCGCCGTATCCGATCAGTCGCTCGAGCAGCTCGGAGACGGCCCACGACGCGGTCATGGTGGTGAAGGTGACCAGGGCGGGTTCAACACCGGGAAGAGCCGGTGCGTAGTTTTCGCGTTCCAGTCGCTGCTGCTCTTCTGGGGGACGCAATTCCGCATCGGCCAGGGCCAGGTCGACCCGGCCTCGACATACGAGACACGCGCTGCCGGGGTGAATGATGGTGACCCGCCCGAAGACTCCGTCGATGACGTCCTGGGCGTCGGAGCTGAGGAGAACGCCGCAGTCGATGACGGGGATGCCGTAGTAGTACGGAAGGCGTGACAGCCGCAGGCGGCCGGCGTTGTCGTCGGTGCACCCGAAGACCACGTCAGCGCTCAATAATTCTCGTGCGATGCGTTCGGTCGTGATGGTTCCCTGGACCGGACGGACGAGGAGATCAGGCGCGATCCGCATGAGGTGACGGGCGATGACGTCCACCTTGGGTTGGCCAACGTCGTTGGAGGTCGAGCCGTACACGCGGGTGACGTTGCTCAGCGACAACGTATCCGGATCGACCACGATGAGGCGCCTGACGCCTAGGCGGACGAGCTGTTCGGCGACCGCCGAACCGGTACCGCCGACGCCGACGACGGCGACGGTCAGGTCGGTGATGACCTTCTGCACGTCGAACCCAAGAGCCCGAATGTTGCGATCGAAGAGTTCGGGCAGCGCCCCAGTGCCCGCGTCGTCTTGGGCGCCGATCCGCCGGAAACCGGCCCCAACGACGTTTAGACGCCTGAACCTGATACCTGCGGCCGCGGGGTCGGTCTCGTCGAGAGCGCCGGTGAAGGTCAGCCGGCCGTCGGTGCACCCAAGCACCATCCAGGCATAGCGCTCCGGGTGCGAACGCAAGGCAAAGATGTCGCGCAACTGAGCGTTGACAACGTCGTCGTGTCGACTGGGAAGTACGACGGCGCCGTCGCCGGGGTGAGTGTGCACCCAGATGGCCAATGCGTTGGTGGCATCGGCCTCCGTAAGGGCGTGCATGTAGCCCTCGGAAGCAATCTCGAGTTCGCGTTCGCCTCGAACCAGATAGGCCTCATTAGGAACGCGGCGCACCGCCGTCACGACCAGCCGGGCCGACCGCTCGGAGGTGCCGAAGAAATGGCCGAGCAGCACGGCTGCACACTCCAGCGGCTCGACCGCCATGGACATCAGCTCGCCATAGATTTCGTCGGTCATGCTGACGGTCACACCGTCATCTGACCGGTGGTTGATCACCGACTCCGCGGCGGCCGCATTCACGATGCTGCCGCCGCGGCGAGTTCGGTATGCAGCAGCCGAAAGAAGCTTTCGAGACTGTCGACGCCAGGTCGCCACGCTCCAGCATCGAGGTGCCGAGACCATCGTTGCCACGGGCGGCCGTCGAACGTCTCGGTCACCTGGGTGGCGGCGATCTCGCTGCCCTGGGCGGTCGTCAGATGCGGGATCACCCACCACATGTCGGGTGCCACGTCGGGATAGTTCGAGGAGAGGCGTATCAGCACGCTTGCCCTGTCGGCGCTGAGGCCGGCGGGAAGAGGAAACTCGAGAAGTTCGACATTGAGCATCGAACCTTCCTCGAACGTGCGGTAGGCAATCTGCTCCCGGTGCAGAAACTGGGCGTCGCGGTCGGGCAGTTTCACGGCCGTCCTTCGTCGTGGTGGCCGGGGTTAATGCGCCCCGGGGCGGTAAAGAAGCGCATGCCGTCGACCAGGGTCACGATGTCTTCGTCCTGGATCTTGCGATCACGAGCATCGGGCACGTCCAACCACAGATCACGATCAGGCGCGATGTCGGGCGTCGGCACGGTACGCAGCTGAGCTCCGGTCAGCTTGCGGTCGTAGACCTCCCACGTGTGGCGGTCGATCGTGATCGTGATCGCCGGCAGATCACTGAAGAAGTGCATACCGTCACGCAGCTCGACGGGTTGCCCCTCAGGGAGGACCTGATCCAGGTCGTCGAGAACATCCAGCCAAACCTGCTTGTCCTCGCCGATCGGCGGGTGCGCGATCCGACGGATCTCCGCCGGCGTCACCGCCGTGGCGCTGTGCTGATACGGCATGCGGTCGATGTAGATCGTGATCAGTTCAGGCTTTCCGGCCTCAGGGTGGTGCGCCATGGACGTTCTCCCATCGTGTGCGTGACGGCGACGCCGTGCCCGCCGCCTCTCGGTTCTATGATACCACGGTATCACGGTATCTCTGTGCTTAGATGGCTGACATTCGTGGTGGCATGCTTTAAGCTGGGAAGATGACGACCAAAGCCATGACAATCCGCCTTTCCTCCGAACAGGCCGAACTCCTAGAAACTGTGGCGAGCGTGTCTAATCAGCCAGTCTCTGAAGTGATTCGCGCCGCGATCGACACCCACATCGGCTCAGTCACGCAGGACGAGAAGTTCCAGCGGAGCCTCCGAGAGCGCATAGCCCAAGCCGAATCCTTGCTGCGCTGAACCGGTTAACTCTCAGCGGACCGTAAGCCCGCAGCTAAAAGCCAAGCCCCGCTTTTTCTGCGGGACGCGGACGCCGTTGCTGCCCGAAGTGACGCATGAGCTAGAATTTGGGGCTGTTGCTGGACTGAACCCGGCAAGTCCGGGCTTGGCACTTGCCATGGTTGTAGCGGCTGTACTGCTCAATGTCATTCCTCACGTGTTCTCGTGGCTTCAGTCACGGGGCAAGACGCGGAAGGAGGGGATGCGTATGAACAGTGACTCCGCACAAAGCGTGGTGCTAACCGCATCTACATCTGTTGGATCGGCCTTGATGACAAACATCGCCGCTACAGCTGTAGTGCCGAGTTGAGTCCAGCAACACCAGACCCGGCCGAGCCCAGGTACCAGGCTTAGCCGCTGCCGTTCCTAAGAGTGCGGGCCGAGGCTGTTTACGCGGAATTGGTAGCGCTGGCAGCCGATCACAACACCGATGTCGGCCAGGCCGGCGCCGACCTGCTGGCCATCACAACGGGATATCCCGAGCTCGTTCGCCGCCTACACCAGACCGTGTTACCGCACTCGCGGACTTCGTCGACTACTAGCCCAGAGACCGGCGAGACCCGTCCCACCAAAATCCGAGTGCCCCAAGCGGTCTATGCCCATTTGCGGGAGCAAGCCGCACGCCGCGGCACCAAACCCGGACCACTCTCAGCCGATCTACTCGCGATGGCAACCGGCCATTCCGAACTGGTGCGCGAGTTCAACCGGGAGGTGCTGCCGCTGGCGATGTGACGCCAAGGCCCGTGACGGCGAGCTCTGATGGGGGTTGGCGCCACCGCCAGTCGTAGAACAGGCAGTCGTACACCTCTTCTCCGCTCGGATCCCACAGGGCAGGCCCGCCGCCGCAGACGCCGGTGCGCACATCGTGGAAGTAGTAGACGAAACCATTGATGTTGCGCTGCGGGATGGAGAAGCCGAACCAACCGCTCTCACACCAGTCGGGGTCGTCGGTAGGCGAGTGGAAGATCTCGTCGGCGGCGGTGAGTTCAGTTGCCATACGGCGTGTACGGGTAGTCGGTGAGGCGGTACCAGCCGTCCTCGGTGGTGACGATGATCTCCTCGCTGCGGTAACCGCCGGTGCCGTCCTGCCAGACCACCGGCTCGAGCACCAGCGCCATGCCGGCCGGAAAGACGAAGGCGTTGTCGTACTCCTCGCCGAGATCTGTTCCGATCAAGGGCGCTTCGGCCGGATAGGTGCCAATGCCGTGCCCCAGATAGAAGTGCGGCAACCACGGTTTGGATCCGCCGTGGGCCGCGATCGCCGCGCGGGCGAGATCCCCCGACGTGACTCCTGCTCGTGTAACAGCGAGGACGGCCTCGAGGATCGCGCGCCACTGCGCGAACTGGTCCTGCTGCTGCCCCGACGGTTCCTCACCAACCAGCCAGGTCCTGCCGAAGTCCGAACAGTAACCGGCATAGGAGATGCTGACGTCGGTCCACAGCACGTCACCAAAGCTCAGCTCCCGCTCGGTGGTCAGCAGCGGCAACGCGAGGTCGCCGTGCGTCGTCCACACACCTGCTGCCCGCGACGGCGGCATCACCTGCCAGATCGCTTCGAGCATGTTGGCCGTCGCGCCGAGCTCGAAGGCGTGACGGACGAACGCAGCCGACAAATCGACCTGCCGCACGCCTGGTACGAGCTGCTTCTGGATCTCGACCATCGCCTCTTCGGTGATCCGGCACGCCCGGCGGATGCACGCCACCTCATCGGGCGTCTTGACCAACTGCGCCGCCGCGACGACGAGCGTCGCGTCCGACGGCGATCCGCCGGGAAAGAGTCGGTCGGCCGCTCGGCGCATCGCACCCGGCATCTCGTCGACGGCCACCCTCGCGTTCGGCGGCACGAGGTCGGCGAGCATTCGAGCGAAATGCTGGACGCCTTCGTCGAATTCGAGGTACAGCGGACCGTGCAGATGGTCGGGCGGAACGTGGAATTCGCACGACGCACCCTCGCGCAACGGCATGAACAGGTGCGTGTGTCTATCGTCGGGCAGCACGATCGCCACCGGGCGCTCGACGTGGCCGAGGCCCGCGTCGAGCATCGCCAGCTCGCGCCGGTCGCATACGCCACGTGTCCGTTGAGCAGCAGGACGAGCGCATCCACACCCTGCTCGGCCATCGCCGCGCGGAGTCGGGCGCCCGTGTCGCGGTACATGCGCGCGCGGTCGGGCGCCTCGCGGATGGTGTCGGGGGCCATCATGTTCAGTCCACTTTCGGATACGTGATGCCCGTGAGCCGTTCGCTGAGCTGCCACAGCGAACGCATCGCGGACTCGTCGCGCGCCAGCCGTGGGACCTTCGCGAATGTCACTCCCCCGCCAGCGGTTTCGTACAGACCGCCCGGACTGTAATACGCGCCGCCGTCGGCATTCGGCGATATTGCGGCGTAGAGAATCGGCTTGATCGCCTCGTCGACGTCGAGCCACATGAACGGCAGCAGTCGCCACGTCAGCATCGTGAACCGCGCACTGAGCGTGGGCTTGTCCCGACCGTACGACGCGCCGCTGAGCAGGCCGGTCTTGGCCAGGCCGGGATGGGCCGCATTGGAGCTGATACCCCAGCCCGCGGCCTCGCTTCGCCTGTTCAGTTCGATGGCGAACATCAGCTGGGCAAGCTTGGCGATACCGTATGAGCGCATAGGCCGGTATTCGTGCTCGGCATTGGCGTCGTCGAAGCCGATGCCTTCTTGTTTGGCCGCGATGCTGCTGACGGTCACCACACGCGAGCCGGTTGCCGCCCGCAATAGCGGGAGCAGGTGAGCCGTCAGCGCGAAGTGGCCCAGGTGGTTGGCGCCGAATTGCAACTCGAACCCGTCGTCGGTTGTCTGCCGTTGCGGCGGGGTCATCACCCCCGCATTGTTGATCAGTAGGTCAACGGGTCGACCTTCGGCGACGAGCTCTTCACCAAGGGCGGCAACACTTTTCAGCGATGCTAGGTCCAGCCCCTTCATCGAGAGCTTGACCGCCGGGTCGGCGCCGCGAATCTCGGCAATCGCCGCCTCACCCTTCTGTCTGCTGCGCACCGCCATGATGACGTCGGCGCCGGCAGCCGATAAGGCGCGGGTCACGCCGAGGCCCAGGCCGCTGTTGGCGCCCGTGACGACCGCCAGCCGCCCGGAGAGGTCCGGAATTGTGAGGGCCAGACCTGCACTCACCAGGTGACCGGCAACTCGTAGAGGCCATAGGCCAGCGCATCGTGTTTAAACGGCAACTCGTCGATGGGCACGGCCAGCCGCAGCGTGGGGATGCGCCGGAACAACGTCGGCAGCACGATCTGTAACTCCATGCGGGCAAGCTGTTGACCGACACACTGGTGTCGGCCGTAGCCGAAGCCGACGTGCGGACCGTCGTCGCGGCGCAGGTCGAGTCGGTGGGGTTCGGGGAACTGGCGGTGGTCCCAATTCGCGGGTGCCACATCGAGAATGATGCCGTCGCCCGCCCGAATCACCTGGCCGCCGACCTCGATGTCCTCGTCGGCGATGCGCCGCTGGCCGGTCTGGATGATGCTGCAGTACCGCATCAGTTCCTCAACCGCGGCGGCGATCGCCGTCGGGTCGTCGGCGTCGCGCAGCAGCGCCAGTTGGTCGGGATGCTCGAGCAACGCCACAATGCTGACCCCGATCTGTCCCGCGGTCGTCTCATGCCCGGCGATCAACACACCCGTCGCCAGCTGCGCTGCTTCCCGAACGCTGATCTCCTCGTTGCGTACGCGCTCGGCGAGGTCGGACACCAGATCATCACCCGGGTCGTCGACCTTGGTGCGGACCAGGTTCGCGAGATACTTCGCCAACGCGCCAGCGCCCGCCGCGGCGTCCTCGGCGCTGGCGTACCGGCTCATGCCCTTGTTGGCCTGCTCTTGGAAGAACTCCGCGTCTTCGTAAGGGACGCCGAGCATTTCACTGATCACCAGCGACGGGATGGCCAACGCCAAACCCTCGACGAGGTCGGCCGGTCTCGGCCCGGCCAGGATCGCGTCGACGTGCTCATCGGCGATCCGCTGCACGGCGGGCCGCAGCGCCTCGACGCGCTTGTAGGTGAACGGACGCGACAGCATCCGCCGGAAGCGGGTGTGCTCCTCGGCGTCGGAGGTGAACACCGACCGCGGGCGCTTGTGCACCGTCGCCAGCATGCCCTCGTTCCAGTGCGGGTAGCCGGGTTTGCGGTCGTCGACGCTGGCGCGCGCGTCGGCGAACAGCGACCGGATGGCCTCGTAGCCGGTGACTAGCCACGGCGCGCTGCCGTCCCAAATGCGCACCCGGAAAAGCTGTTCGGAGGCGCTGCGCTCGAGCACCTCGGGTGGCGGAGCGAACGGGCAGCCCTCCGCGCGCGGCATCGGAAAGTCGAGGATGTCAGGCATGGACGGGCGCCTGCCACAGCCCGACGATCGCGTCGATGAGTCCCTGGCCGGCGCTGGCCCAATTCGATCGGGCTTCCGGTCCGTGCTCGGCCAGTTCACCTTCGTGTTCGGCGCATGTGTGCATCAACAGGTTGCGCGCCATCACGATTCGTTCGTAGCGCACCCGCTTCGGAAGATCGGGCAGACAGTCGTTGATCCCGTTGATCGCCGCGACAAGCTCCGGCGACGTCAGCGCGTCCTTGGTGACGACCTGGCGGTAAGACGGATCTGCCATCGCCTGCGCAGCGAACCGCGCATACCAGCTCGGGTTACCAAGCGCCGCAAGGTGATCGGTCAGAGGCAGTACCAGCGCGCTTACCCAGTCACGCAGCACGGTCGAGCCGGCGACCTCGGCGAGCATCCGGGCGCGCAGTTCCTCGATCGGTGCGCGGTGCTTGCTCTCGATCGCGCGCAACAGATCCGTTCGGGTGCCGAAGTGGTAGCACGCCGCGGCATTGTTGCCCTGGTTAGCAGCCTCACTGATCTGCCGGTTCGATACGGCGTACATTCCGCGTTCGGCGAACAACCTCTCCGCCGCGAGCAGCAGAGCCTCCCTGGTGGCGGTGGACCGGTCGCTGCTCAGGACTCTGGCTGCTGTCACCGACCCAGTAGACCACCGCGCCAGGTGTTAAATCAAGCGGTTTATTTAGTCAGCTTGCCATCCGACTTCACGCAAAAACTCCTGCGTGTGGGCGATCCGGCCCGTCAGCGTGGCCGGATCGCCGGTGCAGAGCACAAACGCGGTCTGGGTGATCAGCTCGATGTCCTCGGTGTCGGTCTTCGCCAGATCCAGCGCACCCGCCCCTTCCGTGGCGACCGGGTTCGTCGGCGCCGCGGCGTTGACGGCGATTCCGTCGTCGTAGAGCTCGGCGGCCAGGCTCTTGGTCAACAACGCCGCAGTCACCTTTCTGCGGCCGCTCGATGAGTTTCCCGACCGCCGCGTGCGCTTGATGATGGAGATGCACGTTCTCGCACCGCTGCACCTGACCCAATTGGCGATTCCGGCCATGCGGGAGCGCGGGCGCGGCTGGGTGCTCAACGTGACGTCGGTCGGCGGCGACCTGCCGCCCGGCCCGCCGTTCTCCGACTTCGATCGCACCGCCGGATTCGGGATCTACGGCACGGTCAAGGCCGCGCTCAACCGGCTGACCAAGAGCCTGGCCGCCGAGCTCTACGACGACGGAATCGCCGTCAACGCCGCGGCGCCGACGAACCCGGTCGCC
>LZSH01000421.1 GCA_001665255.1 Mycobacteriaceae bacterium 1482268.1
CGCTCGAACGCAGTTCGGCAGCGATCTCCGTTGCGGCACGCGCCCATTGGCGCAGACGTTGCACGACACCGTCGACGGCGATACGCAGGGCATCGCCCTGAGCGGTGTGCACTCGTCCTGCGACGGCACCGTCGAACCGCAGCCCCGTCAGGTGAGTTCGGATGGCGGTGTCGAGGATGTCGGCGGCGGCGTCGTACCGTCGCGCGGCATCACGCACCGCAGCGACATCGACCCGGGCGATGTCAGGTTCTCCCACATTAGGCTACGACGTCGGCGAAACCCCTCGGGTTCCACCCGATTTCAGCCCTGTTCGCTGACCGACTCGGCGACGCGGATGGCCAACTGGCGGGCCGTGTCCTCGTCGGCCGCCTCCACCATCACCCGCACCATCTGTTCGGTTCCCGAGGGTCGCAACAGAATTCGGCCGGTGTCACCCAGCTCGGCCTCGGCTTCTGCCACCGCGGAACGCACCGACGGGGCGTCGGCGACGGTTGCCTTGTCGTCGACGGTGTCGTGCAACGTCTGCGCCAATGGGCGCGTGCCGCAACGGAGATCGCTGCCGAACTGCGTTCGAGCG
>LZSH01000422.1 GCA_001665255.1 Mycobacteriaceae bacterium 1482268.1
CCGGCCGGTGCTGCCACCGGAGGGCATCGCGTCGTCTGCCGCGGCAACGCAGGCGGCGTGGGCCATTCTGGTCGCCTATTTTCACCGATTGCGTTATGGCACAGGCGATTACATTGACCTCTCCCGTTTCGAAGCGGTGGTACAGTCGTTGGATCCGCCGTTCGGCGCCGAAGGGCAGGCGGCTGTGGGCTTGAAGCGCTCGCACGAACTGTGGCGCGGCAGGCCCCGCAACCAGCAGATCTATCCGATCTTCGGCTGCCGCGACGGGCACGTCAGGATCTGCCTGCTGTCGCCGCGCCAGTGGCGCGGAATGCGGGCGTGGCTCGGCGAACCCGAACAGTTCCAGGATCCGAAGTTCGACACGATCGCAGCACGATATGCAGCGTCGCGTGAGCTCAACGGCCTGATGGCCGAATTGTGCGCACCGCAGACAATGGACGAACTCGTCGCGGCGGGCCAGGCGCGTGGTGTGCCGATCGCCGCGGTGCTCAGCCCGGCGGAAACCTTGTCGTCCGAGCACTTTGGATCGGTGGGGGCCCTGACGGAGGCGACGATCGCGCCGGGGGTCGGGGTCACTGTGCCGGTCGGCGCATTCGTCGTCGATGGAATTCACCGCGGCTACACGCGAGCGGCGCCGCCGCCCGGCGCCGACGAAGCCGTTTGGACCGGTTCACGATTCGACCGCCCGGCCGTGACCGACCCGACGAGCTCCGGCCGCCCGTTCGACGGTCTGCGCATCCTCGATCTGGGCGTGATCGTCGCCGGCGGTGAGCTCGGCCGACTCTTCGCCGACCTCGGGGCCGAGGTGATAAAGATCGAGAGTGCCACCTACCCGGACGGTCTGCGCCAGACCCCGCCGGGCCAGGTGATGAGCCGGTCGTGGGCACTGGCCCACCGCAACGAGTACGGCCTCGGGCTGGACCTGCGGGAGCCGAGGGGCGCCGACATCTTCTCGCGGCTGGTCGCGGGTGCCGACGCGGTGTTCGCCAATTTCAAGCCGGGCACCCTTGCCTCGCTTGGCTTTCCGCTCGAGCGGCTGCGCGAACTGAACCCCAGGCTGATATTGGCCGAAAGCAGCGCGTTCGGCGCCACCGGACCCTGGAGCGCACGAATGGGCTACGGCCCGCTGGTTCGCGCCACCACCGGCGTGACCAAGCTGTGGACGTCCGACGACGCGCCTGACTTCTATGACGCCACGACGATCTTCCCCGACCATGTGGCCGCGCGCGTCACCGCGATCGCCGCGCTGGCGTCGCTGATCGCCCGCCAACGGACGGGAACTGTTGCCCACGTTCATGTTTCCCAGGCAGAATGCGCCGTCAACCAGCTCGCGGTCAGCTATGTCACCGACGCCGCCGCAGCCGCCGGCC
>LZSH01000423.1 GCA_001665255.1 Mycobacteriaceae bacterium 1482268.1
CAGGTCGACATCACCCGCAACTTCTACACAACGTCGTCGTGCGGGGTGTGCGGGAAGGCGTCACTGGATGCGGTCCGGGCGGGTGTAGACGTTCATCGACTCGCCGCGCAGGAACGCCACCAGGGTCACGCCGGACTGGCTGGCGAGATCCACGGCGAGCGACGACGGCGCGGAGACCGCGGCGAAGACGGGGATGCCTGCCATCACGGCCTTCTGGGTGAGTTCGAACGAGGCGCGTCCGCTGACCAAGAGCACGGCTCCGGTGAGCGGGATCCTGTTCTGCTCGACGGCCCAGCCGATCACTTTGTCGACGGCGTTGTGCCTGCCGATGTCTTCGCGGACGGCCAGCAGGCCGCCGCTGGTGTCGAACAGCGCGGCGCCGTGCAAGCCGCCGGTGCTGGCGAACACCTTCTGTTCGATGCGCAGCAGGTCGGGCATGGCAGACAGGGTGTTCGCCTTGACCTGGGAGGCGTCGTCGCCGGGCGAATAGCGGCTGGTGGTGCGGACCGCATCCAG
>LZSH01000424.1 GCA_001665255.1 Mycobacteriaceae bacterium 1482268.1
TCGCCGGTTGCGGTGTGCCGGTCGCAGACGTCGACGCGCGGGAGGCCCAGCTGCGCAGAGCCATCCCCGCCGCAGCGACGCTGCCGATCTCCAGTCGCGCAGCGTGATCAGGCAGCAGTTCGTCTTCGGCGGGTGCACCGTCGGCAGTCAGCCCGACTGCGCCGGCCTCGGCGGCGATCACCCGCTCGGTCACCAGAAGCTGTGTCAGCCAACGCCGTAACTGCCTGCCCTCGCTGGTGCCTGCCCGCGGCAGCGCTGCGGCGGGGATGGCTCTGCGCAGCTGGGCCTCCCGCGCGTCGACGTCTGCGACCGGCACACCGCAACCGGCGACCGTGGCGGCGAGCGCGGTCATCGGACCGTCACCTTGACTGCGGGCGAATAGAGCAGCCGTCCGGCGCAACCCACACGAACCAGAGCCCACCAGACGCCCGGCTGAACCCATGGCGGCGGGGCGACGTCGAAGCCGATCTCGACGGGTTCGCCCGGCGAGAGCACCGCGCCCTGTGCCGCGGGGCGGATCCACTCCCACGTCCCCCACGGGCTGATCAGGTGTGCCTCGCATGCCAGGGCGGCGCCCGCTGACGTGGCGACGGTCAATACAATCCGGGACAGCTCACCCGCCCGCACGTCGATATCTGTGGGTTCGCTTACGAGGTAGACGATTTCGTTGCTCTCCCGCGGTGTGCCGACGGAAACGGTCGCGACGTCTTCGACGACCTGTC
The DNA here is from genome assembly GCA_001665255.1 of Mycobacteriaceae bacterium 1482268.1. GTDB lineage: Bacteria > Actinomycetota > Actinomycetes > Mycobacteriales > Mycobacteriaceae > Mycobacterium. The sequence goes on from LZSH01000424.1 coordinate 723, forward strand.
GCCACGACGCGGGCATCGACTCCGCGCCGTCGCCCGTGATCACCAACTGGGCGCGGATCGGATACAGGCCCGGCCGCGCGTCGCGCGGCATCGTCAGCCGTATGTCGGCCTCCAGATGTTCGCCACTGGGCAACACGAAGGGCAGCGTCGGAGGGTCGGCCGTCCAGCCGGTGGGACACACGAGCCGCACCGTGCCGTGCAACACCGCGTCGGTGCAGTCGCTGGCCGCGGTGAGCCGCAGCACGATCTCGTCGTCGGGTTCGGCGACGGTGGCCTGCGGGTGGAGATGGGCGACGGCCGGCAGCCCGCCGAGCGGGGCAGGCCCGCGGTTGTGCAGCCAATAGCGCGCGTACAGCGGTTGGGCCGCTTCAAGTTCCGGTGCCAGCAGGGTGTGGTCGGCATCCAGCAGCTGCGGCATGTTGAGGCGGCTCAGCATGGTGGCGATCTCGTAGCCGTGCAGGGTGAGCCCGTCGGTCGGGGCGTGTTCCTGTAGACGCGGCTGCTCGAGCAGGTCGACACGCGCAGCATGTGACACAGTGCGCAGTCCCGAGGTGATCGCCACATCGCCTGCGCCTCCCAGGGTTTCGGCGAGACGCAGCGTGACCGCACCTTTCGGGTCGACGGGATGGCTGCTGCCGGACGACAGTGGGTTCCCCGCGGCCTTCAACGCCGCCAACCGAACGGCTCCCGCGGGCTCGATCTCCATCAGCGAGCCCCAACTGGGCAGTCCTCCTGTCTCGCTGCCTTTTCCGAGGATGGCTCGCAGCGGGTGGGAGAACTCCGCGCTGCGGGCCGGCACGCCGACCGATCGCCAATCGCCGACACCGGAGATCAGCGCGTAGTCGAAGGTGTGGGTCCAGTGCTGAAGCTGAAAGCTCGAGCCGTCGGGCGCGCTGCGACGGGGCTGCGGGTCCATCCATACCCCGGAGGGCCAGCCGGTGCACGACCGCATCAGTGACGTGTGCAGCGTGCCGTCGGTGTCGACGGCGAAGCCGGGTACCCCGCGGTTGAGCACCGCGACGCTGCGCTGCTCGAAGGGCTCGATATCGCAGGACACCTGTTGGCTTACCGAGATTTCGGCGTCGGCGAGGTCGTCGACCACCGACGCGACCGCCTCGTCGAGCCTGGCGCCCGCGACGATGAGGACCGGCAGGGCACGCACGCCGCGCAGGTCTGCACCGGGCAGCCACGTCGCCGCCAGCGGTGCCGCGCCCGGTACCCACACCCTGGCCACACCGGTGGCATACAGCTGGCGCTTGAGTTCATCGGCGTAGGCGGGGTCGGCTTCGGCGAGTACGGCTGCGGTGAACCGGTTCTGCTCGGGCCCGCCGAGCGCGATCCTGGCGTCCGGAAGATTGGAGTCGACGACAAGGTCTCCGTAGCGGGGCTTGTCGGCGCTGCTGCAGGTGGCGGTGACGCCCGCGCGAACCAGCGCCACCATCAGGTCGCGTGCCAGCGCCGCCGAGTCCTCCTCGGTCGGCGACACCACCTCGGCCACCGACACGGCGCGCACATCACCCGCAACGCATACGCGCAAGGCCGACGACAGCCCGAACCACCCGTACGCCGGATTGTCCAGTGTGTAGGGGTGTTTCGCGGCATCGACCGATTCGTCGGTGCCCGGTTCGTGCAGCAGCGCGAAGCCGCGTCCGATCACCGCGTCGCCGACCTCACTCACCGGCATCGCGC
>LZSH01000425.1 GCA_001665255.1 Mycobacteriaceae bacterium 1482268.1
GCATGACGAAAATCAAGGCCAATGCCGCGGGCATGAAGAGCCCCAGCACGCTGATGCGGCGCGAGTCGACGATGTCGGAGGCTGGCTCACGGCGGCGATGGACCGCGCGCAGGCATGGTCAGGCGGATCGGTGCGCGCGGACGTCGACGACATCGTCGATGCCGTAAGCACCTACGCCGCAGACCTGGTTCTCGTGAGTCCCGAGGTGGGCCTGACCGTCGTCCCGCAGACCACTGCGGGCAGGCTCTTCGCCGACGAACTCGGCGCACTCAACCAGCGGCTGGCGGCTCTGTGCGACAGGGTGGTGCTGGTGGTCGCCGGGCAGCCGCTCACGGTGAAGGAGCCGTCATGACGAATTTCCCGCCGATCACGCCGCCCGACGAAACCGCCGCCGCCCAGGCACGGGCGCGCCAGAACACCCTGACCAAGCCGGCCGGCTCGCTGGGACGGCTCGAGGACCTGTCGGTCTGGGTCTCGGCATGCCAGGGCGCGTGCCCGCCCAACCAGTTCCAGCGCGCACGGGTGGTGGTGTTCGCCGGCGACCACGGCGTGACAGCCGCAGGGGTTTCGGCCTTTCCGGCAGAAGTCACCGCCCAGATGGTTGCCAACTTCGATGCCGGCGGCGCCGCGATCAACGTACTCGCCGAGGCGGCGGGAGCCATCGTGCGGGTCGTCGACATCGCCGTCGACGTCGACCAACCGCATACGCCGGCGATCGGCGCCCACAAGGTCCGCAGGAGCAGCGGCAATATCGCCATCGAGGACGCGCTGTCACCCGACGAGGCGCAGGCCGCCGTGGATGCGGGCCGCCGCATCGCCGACGAGGAGGTCGATGCGGGCGCAGACCTGCTGATCGCCGGCGATATGGGCATCGGAAGCACCACGCCCGCAACGGCTTTGATCGCCGCACTGACCGGCACCGAACCTGTCGCGGTGGTGGGCCGCGGCACCGGCGTCGACGACGCGGGATGGTCGCGGAAGGTCGCGGCCGTCCGCGATGCGCTGTATCGGGCGCGCGGGCTCGGCGCGGACCCACTCGGGCTGCTGCGGGTGTGCGGCGGCGCGGATCTGGCCGCGATGGCGGGGTTCTGCGCGCAGGCCGCGGTGCGTCGAACTCCGCTGCTGCTCGACGGCGTGGTCGTGACCTCGGCGGCAATGGTCGGTGAGCTGCTCGCGCCTGGGGCCCGTGGCTGGTGGCAAGCGGGCCACCGCTCCACCGAGCCCGCGCACACGCTGGCGTTGGAGAAGTTGGCTCTGGAACCGATCGTCGACCTGTCGATGCGGTTGGGCGAAGGAACCGGAGCGGCCGTCGCACTGCCAGTGGTGCGTGCTGCGATCGCCGCGCTGCGCTCGATGGCCACGTTCGACGAGGCCAGCGTTTCGTCGTGATCCGCTCGCTCACAGGGGCTTTCGCGTTCGGCACGGTGCTGCCGTTGCGCGCGGGGTCCGGTGTCGGCCGAGGGGTGATGACGGCGCTGCCGATGGTCGGCGCGGCGTTGGGCGCGCTGGCCGCGGCGGTGGTGTGGGCGGGTTCGGCGGCGTTTGGGCCGGGCCACCCGCTCTCCGGCGTGCTCGCGGTGGCGGTGCTGCTGATCGCAACACGGGGCCTACACATCGACGGGCTGGCCGACACCATCGACGGCCTCGGCTGCTATGGCCCCGCGCAGCGGGCACTGCAGGTGATGCGCGACGGCGGGGCAGGCCCGTTCGGTGTGGCCGCCGTCGTGGTCGTGGTGATCGTGCAGGGCTTGGCCTTCGCCGAGCTGGGCCCGGTCGCGCTGATTGTGGCGGTGGCGGCAGGCCGGGTCGCCGCTGTCGCGGCCTGCCGCAGGTCGGTGCCCGCAGCCGAAGGCAGCACGCTGGGTTCGATGGTGGCCGGCAGCCAGCCCGCGGCCGTGGTGGCGGCATGGGTCGTCGCCGTCGCGGCGGCCGCGGTGCTGGCCGTTCCATGCAAGTGGCTAGGGCCGGTGGCGGTGCTCGTGGGACTCGCCTGCAGCGCGGCCCTGGTCGCCCATTGCGTGCGCCGTTTCGGCGGCATCACCGGTGATGTGCTCGGCGCCGCGGTCGAGGTGACGACGACGGTGGCGGCGGTCGGACTGGCGATCGGCTAACTAGGCGAGCCGCGACATCCATCCGTGCGTGTCGGCGAAGGTGCCGCGCTGAATTCCGGTCAACGTGTCGCGCAGCGCCATCGTGATTTCGCCGGGTTCCCCGTCGGCGATCGTGAACTCGCCGTCGCCGTGCTTCACGTGCGACACCGGCGTGATCACCGCGGCCGTGCCGCATGCGAACACCTCGGTGATCTCACCCGCGGCCGCCTTTTTCTGCCACTCGTCGACGTCGATCTTGCGCTCTTCGACGGCAAAGCCCGCATCGGTTGCCAACTGCAACAACGAATCTCGTGTGATACCGGGAAGCAGCGAGCCGGTCAGCTCCGGCGTGACCAGCCGCGCCGACCCGCCGTTGCCGAACACGAAAAACAGGTTCATGCCGCCCATTTCCTCGACATAGCGGCGTTCGATCGCGTCCAGCCACACCACCTGGTCACAGCCGTTGTCGGCGGCTTGGGCCTGTGCCAGCAGCGAAGCGGCGTAGTTGCCGCCGAACTTCGCCGCACCGGTTCCGCCGGGCGATGCGCGCACGTACTCATGGGACAGCCACACGGTCACGGGTTTGATGCCCCGCGGGAAGTACACCCCGGCCGGGGACGCGATCACCATGTAGCGGTATTCGGAGGCGGGCCGCACGCCCAGCCCCGGCTCGGTGGCGAAGATGTAGGGCCGCAGGTACAACGACTCTTCGCCGCCCGCCGCCGGCACCCACTTCTCGTCGACGGCGACCAACTGACGCAGCGACTCGACGAACACCGCGTCGGGCAGCTCGGGGATGGCCAGCCTGCGAGCCGACGTGCGCAGCCGCGCCGCATTGGCCTCGGCACGGAACGACACGATCGAGCCGTCCGCCCACCGATAAGCCTTCAGGCCCTCGAACACCTCCTGCGCATAGTGCAGAACGGTGGCCGACGGATCGAGCTCGATGGGTCCGTACGGGATGACCCGTGCGTTGTGCCAACCGGTGCCCTTGACGTAGTCGATCGACACCATGTGGTCGGTGTGGAAGCGGCCGAAACCAGGGTTGGCCAGGATTTCGGCACGTACCTCGTCGCTCGCCGGGTTCGCGTTGCGATCAACGGTGAACTCGAGGTGGTCGGTCATGGGGCGATTGTATATCCGCGCGCTACCGGGTTTTTGCCTCGACGAACGGCGGGCGGACGACCTCGCATTCAACGGGCCGGCCGCGCACGTCGACCGAGACACGCTGACCGTCGGCGATCTCGTGACCGGTGTCGAGCAACGCGAGCGCGATGCCGACTTTCAAAGTGGGAGAAAAGGTTCCCGACGTCGTCACCCCGAGCGGAGTGGAGCCGTCAAGAACCGTCAGTCCGGGCCGCAACACTCCCCTGCCGATAGCGCGAAGACCGCGCAGCAGGCGCTTCGGACCGGCCCCCTTCTCGGCCAGCAGCGCGTCGCGGCCCCAAAAAGCACCTTTTTTCCAGCCGATCGCCCAGCCGCAGCGGGCCTGCAGCGGCGAAATATCCAGAGATAACTCGTGTCCATGCAGCGGATAGCCCATTTCGGTGCGCAGCGTGTCGCGTGCGCCGAGGCCCGCCAGTTGACCGCCCGCCGCCGTGACCTGCTCGACAAGTGCGTCGAACACCGCGGGAGCGTCGTCCCATGCCGGCAGGAGTTCGTAGCCGTGTTCGCCGGTGTAGCCGGTGCGACACACCCGCACCTCGGTGCCGTTGAAATCGGCGTCGGCGTAACCCATGTAATCCATGCCGGTCGGCAGCCCCAATGAACTGACGACTTCGGCGGACTTCGGTCCCTGCACGGCCAGCACGGCCCGCGACCGGTGCTCATCGGTGATCGTCAGCCCGTCGGGCGCGTCGCGTTGCAGCGCGGCGACGACGGCCGCGGTGTTGGCGGCGTTGGGAACGAGAAAGATCTCGTCGTCGCTGATGTAGTAGGCGATCAGGTCGTCGATGACACCGCCGGTTTCGGTGCAGCACAACGTGTATTGCGCCTTGCCGGGCCCGATCCGGCCGAGGTCGTTGGTGAGGGTGGCGTTGACATATTCGGCGGCACCCGGTCCGCGCACCGACGCCTTACCCAGGTGGCTGACGTCGAAAAGGCCGACGGTCGTTCGAGTCGCGGTGTGCTCGCCGACGGTGCCGGCATAGCTGACCGGCATGGACCATCCGGAGAATTCGGCGAAGCTGGCGCCCAGCTCGCGGTGCCGGTTTTCCAGAGGGCCGTGCTGCAATTCGCTTGCTTCAGTTTCCCGCACGAAAATCCACCCTAATCGGGGGACCGATAGGCTCGACGATTGTGAGCCCCGCAGAACCCGGTTACCAGGCCCCTGCCGTCCTCGTCAGCTCGTCGCTGCCCAAGCGTGCGGCCGATAAGACAGTGCTGATCGTGCCCGTGGTCAACGGCGGTGAGGACGACGCCAAGGCGACCGTCGTCGGCAACCCGTTCCTCGACGCCGAGGCCGTCGGCGAGATCGAAGTCGCGCTCGAGGCGCTCGGCGCCAGGGGCGGCCAGGACCAGGTGACGCGGGTGGTCGCGCCGTCGCTGCCGGTGGGCAGTGTGCTCGCGATCGGGCTGGGCAAACGGCGCGATGCGTGGGCAGCTGATTCGGTCCGGCGCGCCGCGGGGGTTGCCGCGCGGTCGTTGAACGGCACCGAGGCCATGATCACCACGCTGTCGGACATCGACCTCGAGGCGACGATCGAAGGTCTGATTCTCGGCGCGTACCGGTTCAGCGATTTCCGCAGCGACAAGACCGCGCCGAAAGACAACGGCCTGCGGGAGATCACCGCGCTGACCGAGGACAAGAAGGCCAAGGCGGACGCGGAACGAGCCTCGGCGATCGCGGTTGCCGTCGCCACCGCGCGTGACCTCGTGAACACTCCCCCATCGCACCTGTACCCGGACGAGTTCGCAAAGCGCGCAAAGGCTTTGGGTGAGGCTGCGGGGCTCGACGTCGAGGTGCTCGACGACAAGAGGTTGGCCAAGGAGGGCTACGGCGGCCTGATCGGCGTCGGCAAGGGCTCGTCACGTCCGCCCCGGTTGGTCCGGTTGGCGCACCGCGGTGCGAAGCGTAAAGGCAAGAAGGTGGCGCTGATCGGAAAGGGCATCACGTTCGACACCGGCGGCATCTCCATCAAGCCGGCCGCCAACATGCACCACATGACCTCTGACATGGGCGGCGCTGCGGCGGTGATCGCCACAGTGGTCCTGGCCGCCAAGCAGAAGCTCCCGATCGATGTGATCGCCACCGTTCCGATGGCCGAGAACATGCCGTCGGCGACGGCGCAGCGGCCCGGTGACGTGCTGACGCAGTACGGCGGAATCACCGTCGAGGTGCTCAACACCGACGCCGAGGGGCGGCTGATCCTTGCCGATGCGATCGTGCGCGCCTGCGAAGACAATCCCGACTACCTCATCGAGACGTCGACCCTGACCGGTGCACAGACCGTCGCGCTCGGTGCCCGCACACCCGGTGTGATGGGGTCCGACGAATTCCGCGACCGCGTCGCGGCACTGTCCCAGGAGGTCGGCGAAAACGGCTGGCCCATGCCGCTTCCCGAGGAACTCAAGGACGACCTGAAGTCGACGGTGGCCGACCTCGCCAACGTCAGCGGGTCGCGGTACGCAGGCATGCTGGTCGCCGGCACGTACCTGCGCGAGTTCGTCGCCGACGGGGTGGCCTGGGCTCACATCGACATCGCCGGACCCGCCTACAACACCGGAGGCCCATGGGGTTACACCGGTAAAGGCGGCACCGGCGTGCCGACGCGCACGATGTTCGCGGTGCTGGAAGACATCGCCGCCAACGGCTGACTGCCGGCTCAGCCGGTGCGGCTAGATCAGCCTCTGGCGGGCCGTGCTGCGCAACGCCTGTGGTGCGATTCGCGATGCGCCGTAGAGCAGGTAGGCCTCCGGGGTGATCGGCCGGATCGGTTTGTTCTTCTTGACAGAGGCGACGATCGCCGTGGCTGCCTTGTCCGGGCCGTGGCGCCGACGGCGGAACAGCTTCTGCAGATCCTCCCGCCTGCTCTCAACACCCTCATCCGAGCGGCCCGGCACGTCGAATCGCGTGTTCTGCAGGATGTTTGTGTCGGTGAGACCGGGACAGATCGTGGTCAGCGAGACGCCTGCGGCGTCGAGTTCGGCCCGGAGACAGTCGGAGAACATATACACAGCGGCCTTGGACGTGCAGTAGGCGTTCAACGATTTCGACGGCGAATATGCGGCCATCGAAGCGACGTTGACGATATGGCCACCCGTTGCGCGTTCGACGAGGCGCTTCCCAAAAGCCCTGCAGCCGTTGACGACTCCGCCGAGGTTGATGTCCAGCACCCGTTCCCACTGATCTGCGGGCGTGTCGAGGAACTCGCCGGCCTGACCGATGCCGGCGTTGTTGACGACGATGTCGGGCACACCGTGCTCGGTGCACACCTGATCGGCGAAGCGTTCCACGGCGTCAGCGTCCGAAACGTCGAGCACGTACGGGTGAGCGGTGCCGCCACGCTCGACGATCTGCGCGGCGGTCTCCTTGACCGTTGCCTCGTCGATGTCGCTGACGATCAGCTCGGCGCCCTCACGGGCGAACGCGAACGCGGTCTCCCTGCCGATGCCGCTACCCGCTCCGGTGACCGACACCAGCGTGTCGCCGAAGTGGTCGCGCTTGCGGCCGACCTGCGCACGCAGCAGCGACCTGGCCGCCGGCTGTCCCTCGAGGTGGTCGACCAGTTCGGCGACGGCCGCGGCGAACACCTGCGGATGCGACATCGGCGACCAGTGCCGTGCGTTGATGTCGCGTCGCCACAGCCGCGGCACCCACCGCGACAGGTCGTCGAATCCGTGCGGCCGCACGACCGGGTCCTTGGTCGCGACGATCAGCTGCACGGGCACGCCGACGTAGCGGTCCGCGGGGAACCGGGTCGGCGGTGCGATCGCCAGCGAGCGATAGATCTTCAGCGAGTTGACGAGGTCCGCGGCCGTGTTGGCGCTGCGGTAGCGGCGCTGGGCGGGCAGGTAATCGGTCAGCACCTTGTCGCCGCGTGCCCGAATCAGCCCCTTGAATATGGCAGGTGCCAGCACCGGCACGGCGAACGGATACCAGTACGTCAGCCGTAGCAGCCGGTCGATCGCCCGGGCGAACTGCACGGGCCGGTGCGGCCGCTTGAGACTGTCGAAAATGTAGCCGCCGTAGTGGGCAATGCCGGGGCCTGACGCCGAGGTGAAGGACGCGACGCGGTCGCTCGCACCGGGGCGGCTCAAGTATTCCCAGATGGTCACCGATCCCCAGTCGTGGCCGACCAGGTGAACCGGCTCGCCCGGGCTCACGTCGGCGATCACGGCGCCGAGGTCGTCGGCGAGCTTGGCGATGGTGTACGCCGAAACCCGCGTGGGCACTGACGATTTGCCGACGCCGCGGTTGTCGTAGCGGATGATGCGGAACCGGTCGGCCAGCCGCGGGACGACTCCGTCCCACAGCACGTGCGAGTCGGGCCAACCGTGCGCCATCACCAGCGTCGGCCCGTCCGGGTTGCCCTGCTCGTAGACGGCGATGCGGATGCCGTCGGTGCTGTCGACGAACCGCTCGGCGATAGTGCCCTCCACGGTCGTACCCTAACGGTCCTCCAGCTCCCGTCGAGCAGCACGTTCGCGTTCGATGCGGCGACGGGCGTCGTAGTCGCGCATGCGCTGCGGATAGCCGACCTTCTGCACGTCGTAGACGGGTAGGCCGAGCTGTTCGCTCAACCGCCTGGCACCCGCGTCGCCGCCCGCGCGGCGGCGCGTCCATTCGCCGTCGCCCGCCACGAGCACAACGGTGACGTCGGTGACGGTGGTCTTCGGCTCGATAAACGCCTCGACGCCGGTGCGCTCGGCGACCCATTGACTGAGATATTCGAGATCGACCGAAAGGTCACCGCCGCTCCCGCGCGCGGAGCCGCCACGCCGAAACCTGTCTAGCAGTCCCAACTGGGCCGTACCTCTTCTCCGAGCCGTGTGCTCCACCTCCATCGATATTGCCAGATCAGCAGCTGCGCAGGTCTGGGGCGAGCGGCCGGCCCCGACATGAAAGGATGGGGACCGGCATTCGATTCGTGGCGACCAAGCGTTCGAGGAGTCAACAGACATGGCAACTTCCGTCCAGATGCCGGCACTCGGCGAGAGCGTCACCGAGGGGACAGTCACCCGGTGGCTCAAGCAAGAGGGTGACACGGTGGAGCTGGACGAGCCGCTGCTCGAGGTCTCCACCGACAAGGTCGACACCGAGATCCCGTCCCCTGCAGCCGGGGTACTGAAAAAGATCGTCGCCCAAGAGGATGACACCGTCGAGGTCGGTGGCGAGCTGGCCGTGATCGGCGACGCGGACGAGGACACCGGCGGCGACGACGCGGACGAGGACACCGGCGGCGACGCGGACGAGGACACCGGCGGCGACGAGCCGAAGTCCGAGGAGCCCGCCGAGGAACCTGCCGAGGAGGAGAAGCCGGCTGAGGAGCCCGCCGCGCAGTCCGAGCCCTCGGCCGAAGAGGAAGAGCAAGACGAACCGCAAGCCGACGAGAAGCCCGCGGCCTCGTCAGGCGGCGGCGACGCGACCCCGGTCCTGATGCCCGAATTGGGCGAGTCGGTCACCGAAGGCACGGTGACCCGCTGGCTGAAGAAGGTCGGCGACAGCGTCGAGGTGGACGAGCCCCTGGTGGAGGTGTCCACCGACAAGGTCGACACCGAGATTCCGTCGCCCGTGGCAGGCACGCTGGTCAGTATCACCGCCGAGGAGGACGACACCGTCGCCGTCGGTGGTGAGTTGGCCAAGATCGGCGACGCCGGAGCCAAGCCCGCCGAGAAGCCGGCGCCCAAGGAAGAACCCAAGAAAGAAGCCAAGCAAGAAGCCAAGCAAGAGCCCGAGCCCGAGCCGGAACCCGAACCGAAGCCCGAGCCCAAAGAAGAGGCCAAGCCCGAACCGAAGCCCGAGCCCAAAGAAGAACCCAAGGACGAGCCGAAGCCGCAACCTAAGGCCGAGCCGAAGAAAGAAGCCAAGCCCGAACCGCAGGGCGAGCCGTCCGGCGACGGCGCGCCGTATGTGACGCCGCTGGTGCGAAAGCTGGCCAGTGAGAACAACATCGACCTGTCGTCGGTGAAGGGCAGCGGCGTCGGCGGGCGGATCCGTAAACAGGACGTGCTCGCCGCGGCGGAGGCCAAGAAGGCTCCCGCTCAAGAAGCGCCCGCCCAAAAGGGTCCCGCCTCGGAGGCCCCCGCGGCGAAGGCCGAACCGGCCGGTGCGCTCGCGCATCTGCGTGGCACCACGCAGAAGGCCAACCGCATCCGCCAGATCACCGCGAAGAAGACGCGCGAATCTTTGCAGGCGACAGCGCAATTGACGCAAACCCACGAAGTCGACATGACCAGGATCGTGTCGTTGCGCGCGCGGGCCAAGAACGAATTCGCCGAGCGCGAGGGCGTGAACCTGACCTACCTGCCGTTCATTGCGCGGGCGGTCATCGACGCCTTGAAGGCCCACCCGAACGTCAACGCCAGCTACAACGAAGACACCAAGGAGATCACCTACTACGACGCCGAGCATCTGGGTATCGCGGTGGACACCGAGCAGGGCCTGCTCTCCCCGGTGATCCACAACGCGGGCGACCTGTCGCTCGGCGGCCTGGCACGCGCGATCGCCGACATCGCGGCGCGGGCGCGGTCGGGCAACCTCAAGCCCGACGAATTGTCCGGCGGCACATTCACGATCACCAACATCGGCAGCCAGGGCGCGCTGTTCGACACCCCGATCCTGGTGCCGCCCCAGGCGGCGATGCTGGGCACCGGTGCGATCGTCAAGCGTCCCCGCGTGGTCGTCGACGACACCGGCAACGAGTCGATCGGTGTGCGGTCGATCTGCTACCTGCCCTTGACCTATGACCATCGGCTGATCGATGGCGCCGACGCGGGCCGCTTCCTGACCACGATCAAGCGGCGGCTTGAAGAGGGCGCGTTCGAGGCGGACCTGGGGCTGTAGACACCAGTGGCCACCGTTGCGATTGCGGGGTCCTCGGGGCTGATCGGCTCGGCGCTGGCGTATGGGCTGCGGGCGACCGATCACCGGGTGGTGCGCATTGTGCGCAGGGTGCCGTCGAGTCCCGACGAGCTGTTCTGGAATCCGGACACCGGGCAGTTCGACGCGAGCGCGCTGCGTGGGGTGGACGCTGCCGTCAACATGTGCGGCGTCAACGTCGGCGCCAAGCGTTGGTCGGGCGCTTTCAAGCAGAGCTTGCGCGACAGCAGGATTGACCCTACCGAAGTGCTGTCGGAAGCCGTCGCCGAAGCGGGGGTCGGCACACTGATCAACGCCAGCGGGGTCGGCTACTACGGCGACACTGGCAACCGGATCGCCGACGAGTCGGCGCCGCCGGGCCACGGGTTCCTGGCCCAGTTGTGCCGGGACTGGGAGGCAGCGACGGCGCCGGCAGAGCATGCCGGTGCCCGCGTCGTGCTGGCCCGCACCGGGCTCGTGATCTCGCCGCGCGGCGGAATGATGGCCAGGCTGCGGCCGCTGTTCTCGGTCGGGCTCGGGGGCCGGCTCGGCAACGGCAGGCAGTACATGCCGTGGATCAGCCTCGAAGACCAGGTCCGCGCGTTGATGTTCGCGATCTTCCACGATGACTTGTCGGGCCCGGTGAACTTCACCGGGCCGGCGCCGGTGACCAATTCCGAGTTCACGACGGCATTGGGCCGCGAGATGAACCGGCCGACGGCGCTGGCGGTTCCGGGCTTCGCGCTGAAGGCACTGTTGGGCGAGTTCGCCGAGGAAGGAATGCTCGGCGGTCAGCGCGCCATACCCGCCGCGCTGGAAAACGCAGGCTACGAGTTCCGCCACAACACCGTCGGCGAGGCATTGGCCTACGCCGCGAGTACCGTCGAATCGTGAACTCCATCCGATCGGCCGACACCGCGATCGAGGTTCGGCGGCTGGGCAGTATCGGCTACGAAGACGCCTGGGCGTTGCAGCGGGAGTTGGCCGACGCGCGCGTCGCGGGTGGCCCTGACACGCTGCTGCTGCTGGAGCATCCGTCGGTCTACACGGCGGGCCGCCGCACGCTGCCCAGTGAAAGGCCCAGTGCGCCCGACGTTCCCGTCATCGACACCGACCGCGGCGGCAAGATCACCTGGCACGGACCCGGACAGCTGGTCGGCTACCCGATCATCGGGTTGGCCGAGCCGCTCGATGTGGTGAATTTCGTTCGGCGCCTTGAGGAGTCGTTGATTCGCGTCTGCCGCGACCTCGGCCTGGAGACGGGTCGTGTCGAGGGTCGGTCCGGTGTGTGGGTGCCTGCGGACGCAAAGGGGCCCGCCCGTAAGGTCGGCGCGATCGGGGTGCGGGTGTCGCGTGCGACGACGCTGCACGGTTTCGCACTGAACTGCGATTGCGACCTGAACGCGTTCTCGGCCATCGTTCCGTGCGGCATCGCCGACGCCGGCGTCACGTCTTTGACGGCTGAACTCGGGCGTCACGTCGGCGTTGACGACGTCATCGACGGTGTGACGACGGCCGTGTGCGACGCACTCGACGGCACGCTGCGGGTAGCGTTGACGTCGTGACAGCCGCTCCGGAATCTCATGTCGCCGGCCACGCGGCTCCGGCAGGCCGCAAGCTGCTGCGTCTCGAGGTGCGCAATGCCGAGACCCCGATCGAGCGCAAGCCGCCGTGGATCAAGACCCGGCTGCGCACGGGTCCGGAGTACACGCAGCTGAAGAACCTGGTCCGTCGCGAGGGCCTGCACACCGTGTGCGAGGAAGCCGGCTGCCCCAACATCTACGAATGCTGGGAAGACCGCGAGGCGACCTTCCTCATCGGCGGTGAGCAGTGCACGCGTCGCTGTGACTTCTGTCAGATCGACACCGGCAAGCCCGCCGAGCTGGACCGCGACGAGCCCCGAAGGGTCGCCGAAAGCGTCGCGACGATGGGCCTGCGCTACGCCACCGTCACCGGTGTGGCCCGCGACGACCTGCCCGACGGCGGCGCGTGGTTGTATGCCGAGACGGTGCGGTTCATCAAGAAGCTGAACCCCGACACCGGCGTCGAATTGCTGATTCCCGACTTCAACGGTGTACCGGCACTGCTCGAAGAGGTCTTCCAGGCGCGGCCAGAAGTGTTGGCGCACAACGTTGAAACGGTGCCGCGAATCTTCAAGCGGATCCGGCCCGCGTTCCGCTACGACCGCAGCCTTTCGGTGTTGACGGCGGCACGTGACTACGGCTTGGTGACCAAGAGCAATCTGATTCTCGGCATGGGCGAGACGCCCGACGAGGTGCGCACAGCGCTGAGGGATCTGCTCGACGCGGGCTGCGACATCGTCACGATCACGCAATACCTACGGCCTTCAGTGCGCCATCACCCGGTGGAGCGCTGGGTGCGCCCCGAGGAATTCGTCGAGCATGCCGCGTTCGCCGAAGAGCTCGGCTTCGCCGGGGTGCTCGCCGGACCGCTGGTGCGCTCCTCGTACC
>LZSH01000426.1 GCA_001665255.1 Mycobacteriaceae bacterium 1482268.1
CTTGCCGATCGCGTAGGCCACCTGGACCTCGATGCGCTCCGCCAGGCCTGCTGCGACCACGTTCTTTGCCACCCAGCGCATCGCGTACGCCGCTGAGCGGTCCACCTTGGACGGATCCTTGCCGGAGAACGCGCCGCCGCCGTGACGCGCCCAGCCGCCGTAGGTGTCGACGATGATCTTGCGGCCGGTCAGGCCCGCGTCGCCCATCGGGCCGCCGAGCACGAACTTTCCGGTGGGGTTGACCAGCAGGCGATAGTCGGAGGTGTCCATCGACTCGTGCCCGAGATCGTTGAGGACGGTGTTGACGACCTTCTCGCGGATATCCGGCGTGAGCGTCGCCTCCAGGTCGATGCCGTCCGCGTGCTGGGTGGACAGAACGACGGTGTCCAGCCGAACCGGCGTGTAGCCGTCGTACTGAACGGTGACCTGGGTCTTGCCGTCGGGACGCAGATAGTCGAGCACGCCGCTCTTGCGGACCTCGGTCAGCCTGCGCGACAGCCGGTGCGCCAGAGCGATGGGCAGCGGCATCAGCTCCGGGGTGTCCTTGATGGCGTAGCCGAACATCAGGCCCTGATCGCCCGCGCCCTGCAGGTCCAGCGGATCGCCCGCGCCCTCGACACGGGTCTCGTGGGCGGTGTCGACGCCCTGGGCGATATCGGGCGACTGCGCGCCGATGCCGATGTTCACACCGCAGGTGGTGCCGTCGAAGCCCTTCTCCGAGGAGTCGTAACCGATATCGAGGATGCGCGCGCGCACGGTGTTGGTGATGTCGGCGAACGCTTCCTTGGCCGACGTCGTCACCTCGCCCACGACGTGCACCTGGCCCGTCGTGACCAGCGTCTCGACCGCGACCCGCGACTTCGGATCGTCGGCCAGCAGCGCGTCGAGCACCGAGTCGCTGATCGCGTCGCAGATCTTGTCGGGATGTCCTTCCGTCACCGACTCACTGGTGAACAGCCGACCTTTGCTCACGGTGTCATTCCTCTCGCTGCAGCTTTCTGAATAGAAAGTTAGTTAATCAAATTATATGCGCGCCCTGTTGCACCCAAGCGTGTGCCCCCGTCGCGCGCAACCCTTACACGCATACAGATGTTTGCGTTCGGTCACCCGCCGCTGTTGTGCAAGAAGGCTGCGATCGCGTCCACGATACGGCTGGCCATCAGGGTCTTCGAACCGTGCTCCAGCGCCGACTCGGTGCCGTCGGAGGCCAGCAGCCATCCGTCGTTGCTGTCCACCTCGAACGCACGGTTCTCGCCGACGGCGTTGACCACGAGCAAGTCGCAGCCCTTGCGCGCCAACTTGGCGCGGGCATGGAACAGCACGTCGCCGTTCGCGTCGCCGGTCTCGGCGGCGAACCCGACGATTGCGCGCATGTTGGGCAGCTGGCCGTCCGCGCGGGCGCGCACCGCCCCGGCCAGCACGTCGTCGGTGCGGGTCAGCTCGATCGAGGTGGGCTCGGACGCGCCCTTCTTGATCTTGTTGGTCTCCACTTGCGCGGGCCGGAAATCGGCGACGGCCGCTGCCATCACGAGGACGTGCGCATCGGGTGCGTGCTTGGACACCGCGTCCTTGAGCTGTGCCGCCGAGCCGATGTGGACGACGTCCACGCCCGCCGGGTCGACAAGCCCCGCGGTGTTGCCCGCGACCAATGTCACGTCGGCGCCGCGCTGCGCGGCGACACGCGCCACCGCATAGCCCTGCTTGCCCGACGAGCGGTTGCCGATGAACCGCACGGGGTCGAGCGGTTCGCGGGTGCCGCCCGCCGACACCAGCACCTTGACGCCGGCGAGGTCGTAGGGCAGCGCGTCCGCGCGCTCCAGAAGAAGGTGGGCGAGCGTGGTGATCTCTTCGGCCTCGGGCAGCCGTCCGGCACCGCTGTCGGCTCCGGTGAGCCTGCCCGACGCGGGTTCCAAGACGACGGCTCCGCGGCGGCGCAATGTGGCCACGTTGTCCACGGTGGCGGGGTGGAACCACATCTCGGTGTGCATCGCGGGCGCGAACAGCACCGGACATCGGGCGGTCAACAGGGTGGCGGTCAACAGGTCGTCGGCACGGCCGGCCACAGCGCGGGCGAGCAGGTCCGCGGTAGCGGGTGCAACGACGACCAGGTCGGCTTCCTGCCCGATGCGGACGTGCGGCACCTCGTGGACGTCATCCCAGACGCCGGTGTGCACGGGGTTGCCGGACAGCGCCTCAAAGGTCGCGGCGCCAACGAACCGCAGGGCGGATTCCGTCGGGACGACGCGGACGACATGTCCGGCCTCGGCGAGCTGGCGAACTATCGTGCAGGCCTTGTAGGCCGCGATACCCCCGGATACGCCGACGATGATCCGCTTGCAGTCCATGGGGACGCCTGGCTACTCGCCCTCGGTGTGCTCGAGCAGGTCTTCGTGAATCTCGCGCAGCGCGATCGACAGCGGCTTCTCCTGCAGCCCCGGCTCGACCAGCGGACCGACGTATTCGAGGATGCCGTCACCGAGCTGGTTGTAGTAGTCGTTGATCTGGCGGGCGCGCTTGGCGGCGTAGATCACCAACGCGTACTTGCTCGACGCGCGATCGAGCAGGTCATCGATGGGCGGATTGGTGATGCCCAGCGGCGTGTCGTAGCCGCTGTGGGACGTATGGAGGTCCTCGACGGCGGCCAACGGCGTGTCGGCGTGCGGGGTGCTCACGAAAAAATTCTCCTGGCGTTTTAGTGAAATGCTCAAGTGGCTTGCGGGTCGCCCCGGCGAGGACGTGCGCCGTTGCCGACGCTTGGTTTATCTGGGGGCCACCAGCAAGGATACCAATTCCGCGCAGGCTGACTCCAATTGACTGTTCACCACGACCCGGTCGAAGTCGTCCTTGGCGGCCAGTTCGGCGTGTGCGGTGGCCAGCCTGCGGGCCATCACTTCGGCGGATTCGGTGCCGCGGCCGGTGAGCCGGCTCTCGAGCACCTCCCAGCTGGGTGGCGCGAGGAACACGGTCAGAGCTTCGGGCATGGCCCGTTTGACGGCTCGGGCACCGGCCAGGTCAACCTCGATGAGCACCGGGTGACCCGCCGAAGTGGCGTCTCGTATCGGTTGAGCGGGCGTCCCGGACCGGTGCAACCCGCCATGAATTTCGGCCCACTCGAGAAGTGCGCCGTCGTCTATCAACTGCTGAAAACGCTCAGGCGTGACGAACGAGTAATCGACACCATCGACCTCGCCGGGACGCGGGTCCCTGGTGGTCACGGAAACGCTGAAGTGCAGGTCGGGAATTCGTTCGCGCAAGCACCGCACGACTGTCGACTTCCCGACGGCAGACGGACCGGACAGCACTACGACCGGGGCCTTGCTGGCCGGTCCTCCGCCTTCGCTCACCGACCTCCCTTACGAGAAGTCGAACTTTTCCAGCAGCGCCTTCCGCTGACGATCGCCGAGACCACGCAGCCTGCGGGTGGGGGCGATCTCGAGCTCGGTCATGATCTCTTGCGCCTTGACCTTGCCGACTTTCGGCAACGCCTCCAGGAGCGCAGAAACCTTCATCTTGCCCAAGACCTCGTCGGTCTCGGCATCCTTCAGCACCTGCTTGAGGTTGGTGCCGCCGCGCTTGAGCCGATCCTTGAGTTCAGCTCGTGCTCGACGTGCGGCAGCAGCCTTCTCCAACGCAGCCGCGCGCTGTTCGTCGGTCAACTGGGGAAGGGCCACGGGTTCCTCCGTCTCGTCACCATCACTGTTTTGTCTTGACTGGTCACAACACCAGCCAGCAGCGACGACCGTACCCACGCAATCTGACGAAAGCGAACCCCACCCCCGGGTTGTGGCGTCAAAAGCCCTGCGTGCTCGGCGTCCCCGCGATCGGGTGCCGAAACGGGAGGGAACACTGTGATTGGCGGGATTTGGACAAAAATGCCTGCATAGAGGGCATTTTTGGGTGGTTTTCGGGCCCCGGAGGGCCCTTTGGCGGCCGATTCGAGCGACTCGGCGCGTCTTTGACCCGGGAGAAAAAGAAAATTTTGCCTGGTCATCGAGTTTCGGGCGTGTCGTGGCGTCGTGACGTCACTATCCCCGCAGCGGGACCGACCACAAACGACGCTGCGTAGTCGATGCACAGCGCAGGCCTAACCGCGACACAGTGCGGACCCAAAAGCCGTCCTTAGCGTCGTCGAAGTGAGGCGAACACGCGCCCACACGTGACGAGTGGAGTGAGAATCATGACTGTCAAACGGGCCGTTCAGGCATCGACGCTCGCCGCAGGAGTTGCGCTTGCCGGACTGTTCGGTGTCGGGCTCGGCACCGCGTCGGCGGACCCCGGTCAGCAGTGCAACGCGCCGGGCGCACCCGCGTGCCAGGACCAGCACCGAAACGACCGTGGCCAGAACAATGACCGAGGTCCCGCCCCGGTGGACTGGCAGCATCGCGGCATCGATCAAGCCCGCAACGACCACCAGCCGTTCAACTGGAACGGTCAGCAGGTGACGCCGATGCCGGCAGGAAACGGCGCGGGTTGGGGCTTCTGGTTCCTCGGGACGTGGATTCCGCTGTAGTCATGCGGCAGGGTCACGCCAGATAGGCCACCGCATCGCGGATCTGCTCGGCTGCTGCCCGCACCGCCTCGAGATCGGGGCCTTTCCGCAGAATCTCGCGCGAGACTGCGGGCAGCAGCTGGCCGGGCCGCGCACCGCCGAAGCCGCGCAGCGCATCGGGCCGTCCGCCCTGCGCACCGACGCCCGGCACCAGCACGGGCCCGTCCAGCTTTCCTACGTTCGGAGGCGACGCCAGCGTCGCGCCGACAACCACACCCACCGAGCCAGGGCCGGGCGATGCGACGTTGACAGCGGCGGCGGCGTCGACGATCGATTGCGCCACGGTGCCTTCTTCCGTGCGGGCGTTCTGCATGGTCGCGCCCTCCGGGTTCGACGTGGCCGCGAGCACGAATACCCCACGACCCTGTTCGGCGGCGAGGTCCAGAAGTGGTTGCAGCGCACCGAATCCGAGGTAGGGCGACGCGGTGACGGCGTCGGCGGCCAACGGTGAGTTGCCCACCCACGCCTGCGCATACGCCGCCATGGTGGATCCGATGTCTCCGCGCTTGGCGTCGGCAAGCACGAGCACACCCTCGGCGCGCAACGCGGCGATCGTGCGCTCCAGCACCGCGAAACCGGCCGACCCGTACGCCTCGAAAAACGCCACTTGTGGCTTCACGATCGCGAACCCCGAGAAGGCGGCGACGCAGGTGTCGCAGAACCTGCTGAGCCCGTCGGCGTCGACGGTCAAACCCCATGCGCGAAGAAGTTCGGGATGCGGGTCGATCCCCGGGCACAGCGGGCCCCTCGCGACGACGGCGTCGGCGAGCCGCACGCCGAACCCGCCCATCATCACCGCTCCAGCGCGCTGTGCAGTTCTTGGAGCGACATGACGCCGATGTCGCCGCGAATGCCGGCCTCGATACCCTGCACGGCCGCCGAGGCGCCCTGCACCGTCGTGACGCAGGGGATGTTCATCGCCACTGCGGCCGAGCGGATCTCGTAGCCGTCGATGCGCGGGCCGGAATTGCCGTAGGGAGTGTTGATCACCATGTCGACATCGCCAGCCTTGATGGCGTCGACTGCCGACATGTCGGGCCGACCGTCACCTGGCGACTCGAAATGCTTGCGGACCTCGTCGCAGGGAATTCCGTTGCGGCGCAGCATCTCCGCCGTACCGCCGGTGGCCAGCACGCGGAATCCGAGGTCGGCGAGGCGTTTGACCGGGAACACCAGCGAGCGCTTGTCGCGGTTGGCCACCGACACGAACACCGTGCCCTGGGCGGGCAGCGATCCGTAGGCGGCAGTCTGGCTCTTGGCGAACGCGCTGCCGAAGTCGTGGTCGATGCCCATCACTTCGCCGGTCGACTTCATCTCCGGCCCGAGCAGCGAGTCGATGTTGGAGCCGTCGGCCCTGCGGAAGCGGTGGAACGGCAACACGGCCTCCTTCACCGCCACCGGAGCGTTGCGCGGCGTGGTGGCTCCGTCGCCAGTCGCCACAAGCAGTCCTTCGCCGCGCAGTTGGGCGATGCTGGCGCCGAGCATGACCCGCGCGCACGCCTTTGCCAGCGGCACCGCGGTCGCCTTCGACACGAACGGCACGGTGCGACTGGCCCGCGGGTTGGCTTCCAACACATAGAGTACATCGTCTTTCAGCGCGTACTGCACGTTGAGCAGACCGACCACGCCGATGCCGTGCGCGATGGCCTCTGTGGCCTTGCGCACGTTGTCGATGTCGCTGCGGCCCAACGTCACTGGCGGAAGTGCGCATGCGGAGTCGCCGGAGTGAATGCCGGCCTCCTCGATGTGCTCCATGATTCCGCCGATGTAGACCTCGGTGCCGTCGCACAGCGCGTCGACGTCGATTTCGATGGCATCTTCGAGGAACCGGTCGACGAGCACCGGGTGCTCGGGAGACAGTTCGGTGGCGCGAGTGATGTAGCCCTGCAACGTGTCCTCGTCGTACACGATCTCCATGCCACGTCCGCCCAGCACATACGACGGCCGCACCAGTACCGGGTAGCCGATATCGGTGGCGATGCGGCGGGCCTGGTCGAAGCTGGTCGCGGTGCCGAACCGTGGTGCGGGCAGGCCTGCGGTGTTGAGCACCTCTCCGAATGCGCCGCGGTCCTCCGCCAGATCGATCGCCTTCGGGCTGGTGCCCACGATAGGCACGCCGGCCTTCTCCAAACGCTCGGCCAAGCCGAGTGGGGTCTGGCCGCCGAGTTGGACGATCACACCTGCGACACCGGGACCGCCTGCGCCCGAGGCTGATTCGGCGTAGAACACCTCGAGGACGTCCTCGAAGGTGAGCGGTTCGAAGTACAGCCGGTCGGCGGTGTCATAGTCGGTCGACACCGTCTCCGGGTTGCAATTGACCATCACGGTCTCGAATCCGGCTTCCGACAGCGTGGTTGCGGCGTGCACGCAGCTGTAGTCGAACTCGATGCCCTGGCCGATGCGGTTCGGTCCCGATCCGAGGATCAGCACCTTGGGTTTCTCGGTCTGGGGCGCCACCTCGGTTTCGGCGGCGGGGTCGAGCTCGTAGCTGCTGTAGTGGTAGGGGGTCTTGGCCTCGAATTCGGCGGCACAGGTGTCGACGGTCTTGTACACCGGGTGGATGCCGAGCCGTTGACGCAGCGCCCGGACGCCGACTTCGCCGGCGAGTTCAGGTCGCAGCGCGGCGATTTGCCGATCGGACAGGCCGTTGTGCTTGCTGCGCCGCAGCAGCTCCTCATCGAGCACCGGGGCGTCGAGCAACTCCGCCCGCAGCGCCACCAGGCCGTTGATTTGCTCGACGAACCAGGGGTCGACGCCGGAGGCCGCCGACACCTCCTCCACACTCGCCCCGAGCCGCAGCGCGAGCTCGATGTCGTAGAGCCTGCCGTCGGTCGGGGTCTTGAGCCGCTCCAGCAGCTCCGGCACATCGGTGTCGGGGTCGGGTGCGGTCCAGAAGCCCGCGCGACCGGTCTCCAGCGATCGCATCACCTTGCCGAGCGCCTCGATGAAGTTGCGGCCCAACGACATTGCTTCGCCGACGGATTTCATGGTGGTGGTCAGCGTGGCATCGGCACCGGGAAACTTCTCGAATGCGAACCGAGGCGCCTTGACGACGACGTAGTCCAGAGTCGGCTCGAAACAGGCCGGGGTTTCCTTGGTGATGTCGTTGAGGATCTCGTCGAGCGTGTAGCCGATCGCCAACTTGGCCGCGATCTTGGCGATGGGAAAGCCTGTCGCCTTGGACGCCAGCGCCGACGACCGCGAGACTCGCGGGTTCATCTCGATGACGATCAGCCTGCCGTCGGAGGGATTGATCGCGAATTGGATGTTGCAGCCGCCTGTGTCGACGCCGACTTCGCGCAGGATCGCGATGCCCAGGTCGCGCATCTTCTGGTATTCGCGGTCGGTGAGCGTCATCGCGGGGGCGACGGTCACCGAGTCGCCGGTGTGCACGCCCATCGGGTCGAAGTTCTCGATCGAGCACACCACCACCACGTTGTCGTGGCCGTCGCGCATCAGCTCGAGCTCGAATTCCTTCCACCCGTAGATGGATTCCTCGATCAGAACATTGGCGCTCGGAGAGGCGGCCAACCCGTCGCCGGCCATCCGTTCGACGTCCTCAGCGGAGTACGCCATGCCCGAACCGAGCCCGCCCATGGTGAAGCTGGGCCGCACCACGACGGGAAGGCCGAGTTCGGAGACCGTCTCGCGGACCTCGTCCATGGTGAAACACACTCGCGATTTCGCCGACTTGCCTCCAACTTTGGACACAATGTCCTTGAACCGCTGCCGGTCCTCGCCACGTTGGATCGCCTCGAAGTCCGCGCCGATCAGCTCGACGCCGTAGCGGTCGAGCGCGCCGTTCTCATACAGCGACACGGCCGTGTTCAGCGCCGTCTGGCCGCCGAGGGTCGCCAGCAGAGCGTCGACCTTGTTGCCGCGCTCGGCCTGTTGTTTGATGACCCGCTCGACGAAGGCCGCGGTGATCGGCTCGACGTAGGTGTGGTCGGCGAACTCCGGATCGGTCATGATCGTGGCCGGGTTGGAGTTGATGAGGGTCACCTGCAGCCCCTCGGCGCGAAGCACCCGGCACGCCTGCGTACCCGAGTAGTCGAACTCGGCGGCCTGTCCGATGAGGATCGGCCCGGAGCCGATCACCAGGATGTGGTTGAGGTCAGTTCGCTTCGGCATCTACTCTTCTCCCGCCATCAGGTCAATGAACTGATCGAAGAGGTAGTTGGCGTCATGCGGGCCGGCCGCTGCCTCGGGGTGGTACTGCACCGAGAACGCCCGCCCGTCAACGAGTTTCACACCTTCGACGACTCCGTCATTCGCGCACGTGTGGCTGACCTCCGCCGTGCCGAACGGGGTGTCGAACTTCTCCCCCGCCTCTCCTTCCAGCGCGAAGCCGTGGTTCTGCGCGGTGACGGCGACCCGACCGGTGGCGTGGTCGATGACCGGCACGTTGATGCCGCGATGGCCGAACACCATCTTGTACGTCGAGCGCCCCAGCGCCCGACCGAGGATCTGGTTGCCGAAGCAGATGCCGAACAACGGAATACCGGCACCGAGCACGTCGCGTGTGACACCGACGACGTGGTCGGCGGTGGCCGGGTCGCCGGGGCCGTTGGACAGGAACACGCCGTCGGGTTTGAGATCGGTGATCTGCTCGAAGGTTGCCGACGACGGCAGCACATGGCTGCGGATGCCGCGCTGCGCGAAGTTGCGCGGTGTGTTGGTCTTGATGCCGAGGTCGATCGCGACGACCGTGAACCGTTGCGGCCCATCGGGTTCCACAACATAGCCATTGCCGGTACTGACCTGGCCCGCCAGGTCGGCGCCCAGCATCGAAGGCTGGCTGCGAACCCGTTCCAGCAGCTCCTCCGGGTCGGCCAAGGCGTCCCCCGAGAAGATGCCCGCCTTCATCGATCCGAAGTTGCGCAGGTGACGCACTACCGCACGGGTGTCGATGCCCGCGACGCCGACGATGCCCTGTCGAACGAGTTCGTCCTCGAGGGTCCCGGTGGCCCGCCAGTTCGACGCCCGCGGCGACGGGTCGCGCACCGCATATCCGGCGACCCAGATCTTGTCGCCGCGGCTCTCCGCGTCCTCGTGATTCCAGCCGGTGTTCCCGATCTGCGGCGCGGTGGCGATCACGATCTGGCGGTGATAGCTGGGATCGGTCAGCGTTTCCTGATAGCCCGACATGCCGGTGGAGAACACCGCCTCGCCGAGCGTCTCACCGAGCGCCCCGAACGCTCTGCCCGTGAAGATCCGGCCGTCGTCGAGGACCAGTACTGCCTTACTCACTAAGCGGCTTCCTCTTCCCCGAGCCAATGCGCGTACTGCGCGCGGTCATTTCCGCGAAAACCGGTGTCGATCTCCGTTCCCGACGGTAGCCGCCACCGGATCGCCAGGATCCCGTGGTGGGTCAGCGCCTTACCGGCAATTCCACGCTCGGCGCGGATCGCGATGATCGACTCGTCGGGGATCCAAATGGGGCGGCCGCCGCTGCGCTGCAGCATGATCCCTTCGGGATAGCGGGTGAGTACGGCCTTGGTGCGGTAACCGAGGTCGCCGACCGCGATGCGATCCTGCCAGCTGGGCGCCAGCGTGCTGCCGACGTAGAGGCCCTTGGTCGGCGGGACGATGGCCGGCCCCACGGTGTCCGGGACCGGCGGCAACTGCCCGACCAACTCGGCCTGGCGCTGCGCGCGGTTGCGCCAGCCTCGCACCATCGCCTGAACGGCGAACCCGATCGCCACCGCGAGCACAGCCGCGACGATCAGCGAGCCAACCAATGTACCGGTGTTCATACAGGCGATTTTCCGTCCCGCGCGGTGACCCTGCCACGCAGCAGCGTCAGCGTCACGACACCGGGCAGTGTCATCGCTTCGTAGGGGGTGTTGTCCGACCGGCTGGCCAGTTCGGTACCGGCGACCGTCCACGTCGCATCGGGATCGACGACGGTCAAATTGGCAGGCTCGCCGACCTCGAGCGGCCTGCCCTGATCGGGCAGCCCGACGATGTTGGCCGGGTTCTCGCTCATCACCCTGGCGACATCGCGCCACGTCAGAAGCCCGGGGCGCACCATGGTTTCGACGACGACGGACAGCGCCGTCTGCAGGCCCAGCATTCCGGGCCGAGCGTTGGCGAACTCACACATCTTCTCGTGTTCGGCGTGCGGAGCGTGGTCGGTGGCCACGCAGTCGATGACGCCGTCGACGAGTGCCTGCCGCAATGCCTGCGCGTCGCTTGACTCGCGCAGTGGCGGGTTGACGCGGTTGCGGCCGTCGTAGCTGGCCAACCGGGTGTCGTCGAGCAGCAGGTGGTGGGGCGTCACCTCGGCGGTTATCGAAATGCCTTGCGCTTTAGCCCATTTGATGATTTCCACGGTGCCGGCGGTCGAGGCGTGGCAGATGTGTACCCGCGCGCCTGCATCGCGCGCCAGCAGCGCGTCGCGGGCCACGATCGACTCCTCAGCGGCGCGGGGCCAGCCGGCCAGGCCGAGGCGCGCGGCGTTGGGGCCTTCGTGCGCGACGGCACCGGCGGTCAACCGCGGCTCCTCGGCGTGCTGGGCGATCAGCACCCCCAGCCCCGTGGCGTACTCGAGGGCGCGGCGCATCACCAATGGGTCATGGACGCAGATGCCGTCGTCGGAGAACATCCGGACCTGCGCGGCGCCGGCGGCCATCATCCCCATCTCGGTCAACTGCGCCCCGGCCAGGCCCATGGTGACCGCGCCGACGGGGTGCACATCGACCAGCCCGACCTGCTGGCCGCGGTGCCACACGTGGTCGGTGACCACGGGAGTGTCGGCCACCGGGTTGGTGTTGGCCATTGCGAATACCGCGGTGTAACCACCCAAAGCGGCTGCAGCCGAGCCTGTTTCGATGTCCTCAGCGTATTCGCGTCCCGGCTCGCGCAGATGGGTGTGCAGGTCGACGAAGCCGGGCAACAGCACCTGGCCGGTGGCGTCGACGACATCGGCATCCTCGGGCAGCCGGAGGTCGGCTCCGATGTCGGCGATCTGACCGTCGTCGACCAGCACGTCGACGCGATCCCCGTCGCCATAGAGCCGGACCCCGCGAATCAGGACGCTCATGCGTTGATCGTCTCCTCGGATCCCACTAGCAGGTGGAACAGCACCGCCATCCTGATATGCACGCCATTGGAAACCTGTTGCAGCACAGCCGATTGCGTCGAGTCGGCAACCGACGAGGAGATCTCCATACCGCGAAGCATCGGCCCGGGGTGCAGCACGACGGCGTTGCCGGGCAGCATCGCCTGCCGCTTCTCCGACAGCCCGTAGAGCGTCGAGTATTCCCGTGCCGACGGGAAGAACCCGCCGGTCATCCGTTCGGCCTGCACGCGCAACATCAGCACCGCGTCGGCGACCGGCAACTCGGCGTCGAGGTCGTGCGAAACGGTCACAGGCCAGCCGGCGACCCCGACGGGCAACAGCGTGGGCGGCGCCACCAGCACCACCTCAGCGCCAAGCGTGTGCAGCAGCAGGACGTTGGAGCGGGCCACCCGGCTGTGCAGAACGTCGCCGACGATCACGATCCGCTTGCCCTCGATGTCGCCGAGCCGCTGGCGGATGGTCAGCGCGTCGAGCAGCGCCTGGGTCGGATGCTCGTGGGTGCCGTCGCCTGCGTTGATCACCGACGGGCCGCCCTCCTCGGTGGCGGTCCACTCGGCGAGCTGCTGAGCCGCGCCGGACGCAGAGTGCCGGATGATCAGGGCGTCGGCACCTGCGGCGCGCAACGTCAACGCGGTGTCGCGCAGCGACTCTCCCTTGGCGACGGACGACCCAGATGAACTCACATTGATGACGTCGGCGCTCATCCATTTGCCCGCCACCTCGAACGACACCCGGGTACGGGTGGAGTTCTCGTAGAACATCGTGATGACGGTGCGCCCGCGCAGGGTCGGCAGCTTCTTCACCTCGCGGCCCAGCAGTGAGTCTCTGAACCGGTCGGCGTCGTCGAGGATCGCGATGGCCTGATCGCGGGTCAGGTCGGCCGCCGACAGCAGATGGCGAGGGCTCATCGCACTGGACCTCCGTGGGACGCGATGCACACGCCGTCGTGTCCGTCGTGCTCGGTCAGCCGCACCTTGATGTTGTCGCTGCGCGAGGTGGGCACGTTTTTGCCGACGTAGTCGGCGCGCAGCGGGAATTCACGGTGGCCGCGGTCGACGAAGACGGCGAGCTGCACCGCGCGCGGCCGTCCGATATCGCGCAGGGCGTCGAGCGCGGCGCGCACCGTGCGGCCGGAATACAGCACGTCGTCGACCAGCACCACGATGGTGCCGTCGATACCTTCGTCGGGAATGGAGGTGTCTTCTAGCGGCCGCGGCGGCTTGGTGTTGAGGTCATCGCGGTAAAGCGTGATGTCCAGCGCGCCGTGCGGAACGTCGACGCCGGCGAACTCGCGAATCTTCTCGGCCAGCCGGGCCGCGAGCGCCACACCCCGGGTCGGAATGCCGAGAAGAACGACGCGCGGCGCGTCAGGTCCGTCGAGCGCGGTCTTCTCGATGATCTCGTGGGCGATGCGGGAAACGGTCCGACCGACGTCCGCCGCGGTCATCAATTCCCGGTCGGTGTGCGAAGGGTCGGTGGCGCCCAAGCGGCCGTGACCTCCTTCTCCGCCTCTCTGGACGGATCGTTAAAGGACGTCGAACTGCGGGGCAGCTTAGCAGGTCCGCCCCAGCAACCCCGCAGGACCTGCCCGACACCTCCAGGTCGGCTCTAGAGGACCGTCGTATCACCCACCGTCACGGCGTACACCTTGCCAGCGGCGGCGTTCGTCAGGTACACCGTCCCGTTCGGAGCAACCGCGATGCCGTTCGCGCCCGGCACCGTGAAGTATCCGACCACGGCGCTGGTGGCTGTGTCGACAACCCGGACCGTCTTCCCATCGTTCATCAGCACGTAGGCGCGACGACTATCCGGGCTGAAAGCGATATCGGTCGCACCGGGTAGAGCGATTGTCGCGATCTGCGTGTTGTAGGTGGAACTCGTTGGGTCAGAGTCGATCACCGAGATTGAGACAGGTGGATCGTATGCCCATGCCGTTCCACCGACCAGGGCATAGGTCCGCTTGCCGTCGGGACTGATCGAAACATTGGTGACATACGGCCACTCCCCTGGAGCGGTAACCCCCACGCCACCTGCGCTCGACAGATCGGTCGCGCTGAGCACCGGTACCACCCGATAGTCACTCTCGGCGGCGTAGAGCCGCGATCCGTCGGGCGTCACCTCGATGTCGCTGAAGGGGTACGTGCTCACGGTGGTGACGGCCGTGTTGCTGGTGGTGTCGATCATGGTCACCGTGCTGAACGTTCCTGTGTCCGTGAAGTACTGGCGGACGACATAGACACTTGATCCCGCGGGATTGATCGCGATATCCGTGAGGCCGCCCGACGAGCCCCAGCATCCGCCGTCCTCGCAGAGGTCCGGAATACGAACGGCCGGAGCCGCTTGCGTGCCATCGGGGTTGATCACGGAAACGGTGTCGTAGCCCATCACATAGATGCGGCCGTCATTCCTGACCACGAAGTCGTTGGCGGCGGGAACCGGGATCGTCGCTGTGACCTGATTCGTCGCCGGATCGATCACCGCGATGGTGCGGTCCGACGAGTTGTATACGTACGCCTTGCCGTTACTGATCACCACCTTCCCGGGCGACCCGACATTGATGGCCGTCGTCGTGGTCGGGATCGCCGCTCCAGATGGAGCGATGGGAACCGTCACCGTGACATTGACACTGCCCTGGCTCGCCGGATAAGCCGAGTCGGTGACAGTGACGGTGAAGGTGGTGTAGTCAGCGTCCTGCGTCAGCGCGGCGGCGTCGCGCGCCGCCTGTGTGGGGGTGAAGGTGTATCCGCCCGCACCATTGAAGCTGACTGTGCCCGCGGACGACGGAGCGGAAACCCGGTATGTGAGCCCGTCGCCGTCCGGATCGTCGACGTTGAGCGAGCCGCTCACAGCTCCAAGGACCGGGTCCGGTGTGCCGACCGAAGGGGAACCGGTGGCAACCGGCGCGGTGTTGCCGCGGACTATGGAGGTGGTCCGAAGCGCGTCCTCGTTGGTGTCGGTGGTGTAGATGAAGAGCCCATCGCGATACACCGCCGACGTCCGCCGGGAGTTGATGTCGCCCGCCGAGACATTCGAAATCCACCGCCGGGTCGCGGCGTCATACATCGCCGTGCCATTCGCGGAAGCGACATACAGGATGCTGCCGTCAGGACTGGTGGAGATGCCGTACGGCTTCGCCGCCACCGGAAGCGGTGCTCCGACAACGGTATTCGTGGCGACATCGATGAAGGAAACTGTATTGCTACCGTAATTTGTGACGTATGCGCGTTTGCCGTCGGGCGACACCGCGATGTTCGCGGGGTTGGCGCCCACTACTATGGGCGAAGAGAGCGCGGTGTTTGTCGACGTGTTGATCACGGTCACCGTATTGCTGCCCATATTGGCGACGTAAGCGAATCGGCCGTCAGGCGTGAAGGTGACCCCGGCCGGACTGGCTCCCACCGCAACAGTGCCGACGACCGTGTTGTTCGTCGGATCGATCACCGAAACGGTTCCCGCGGTTGTGTTGGTGACATACACCTTGCTGCTGTCTGGGCTCACGGCGATTCCGTAGACCTGACCACCTCCGGTTGGGATGGTGGCGACCGTGGTGTTGTCGTCGGTGTTGATCACTGTCACCGCGCCGGTGCCGCCGATGTAGGCACGGTGGTATTGGGTATTGACCGCTACTGCCGTGGGTGTCGTGCCCACCGGGATTGTCGCGACGACGCTGGGATGCTGACCTGCCGTCAGTATCGTCACGGTGTTGTTGCCGCTGTTCAGCACATAGGCCCGATCTCCGACTACCGTCACACCGCCTGGGTCGGTGCCGGCCGGTAAGTCCGTGACGAAGGTGGTGTCGCCGATGTTCGCGGGCAGAACCGGAACCGCGACATTGACGGTTGTCGAAGCACGTCCGTCACTGATGACCACTGCGAATTGGTCGTAGTCCGCCGCCGCTGTATTGAGTGCTGCGAACCTTTCCGCCTGGCTCGGATTGTAAACGTACGTGAAGGTGTCACCCTGCCGAGTGACCTCCACCGTTCCCCTCGCAGGCCCAGTCACGCTGTAGGTCAACGGATTATTGTCGGCGTCGGTTACAGTCCACGAACCGGTCACCACACCGGTAGCCGCGTTTCGCGATGTATAGGCCGGAGTTGTCGCTACCGGTGCTTGATTGGGGGCGTTGGCCACCGTGATGGTGCGCGTCGACGTGGTGATGTTGCCGGCGGCATCACGGGCCCGTGCGGTCAGCGTGTAGCTGCCGTTGGCGACGCTTGCAGTGTCCCAATTCACGCTGTACCCGTTGTTGAGGTCGGCGGTGGTGTCCTCGGCGCCTACCGGAGTCCCATTCACCAGGAATTGCACCCCGGCCACCCCGACGTTGTCGGTGGCGGTAGCGCTCAGCGGCACCGTGCCCGACACTGTCGCACCGCTGGCGGGAGAAGTCAGGCTCACCGTCGGCGCCGTGACATCGGGGTTTGCGACCGTGACGGTCCGCGTCGAGGTGGCGACGTTGCCGGCGGCATCGAAGGCCTTCGCCGTCAGCGTGTGGGTGCCATTGGTCACGGTGGTGGTGTTCCACGACGCGGTGTAGGGCGAGGTGGTGTCGGTGCTCAACGGGGTGGTGTTGTTGTCGACAAAGAACTGCACCTGGGTGACCTTCACATTGTCAGACGCGGTCGCGCTCAGCGTCACCGTCCCCGATACCGGCGCGGCTGTCGGCGCAGTCAGATTCACCGTGGGTTTGGCGTTATCAACGGTGACCGTCCGCGTCGAGGTCGTGGTGTTGCCGGCGGCATCGAACGCCTTCGCCGTCAGCGTGTGCGTGCCATTGGTCACGGTGGTGGTGTCCCACGAGGTGCTGTAGGGCGAGGTGGTGTCGGTACTCAACGGAGTGAGGTTCTTGTCGACAAAGAACTGCACCTGGGTCACACCGACATTGTCAGAAGCGTTGGCGCTCAGGGTCACCGTCCCTGACAACTGCGCACCACTCGTCGGCGAAGCGAAACTCACCGTGGGTCTGGTGGTATCCCGGGTGATCGTCGAACTCGTTGCCCTCGACGAAAACATCATGGTGCTCTGGGTTGAGTCGACGGTGCGCGCAACCGATTCGTCCTCGACCGAGGCTTTTCTGTCGACATCGCGCCCGGCCGCCAGGAAGCCCAACAACAACGGCGAGTCTGTCGCCGCCGGTTGTTTGCCATCGGCCATGGGAGCGAGCGTGACGAACGGCAGCAATTGCGAAACCGACGATTGGACAAGCGGTTTCGTCACCGCTGTCATCCTTGCCGACACCTGATTCTGCAGACCCGGTGCGGTAAGCGTCACCGGAGCCACATTCGCAGGCGGGTCAGCCGACTGCTTGATCTGCTTTGGTGGGTCCTGCGGTGGACGAAGGTTACGGTCCGGATTGGTCACCTTCTTCGTCGTCGATTGTGACGTCTCGGTCGTCGACGGTGCCACAGCCGAGACCTTGGCCTTGATCGCCGATCTCTTCTTCGGCGGATCGGTGTCGTCACGCCTGTGCTTGGACTTCGCGCCCGCGCTGCCGGGCGCCGTCGACGAAATCGCGCCGCCCGAGTTCCCGACATGCATTCCGCCCGAAGAATCGTCGACGTCTTTGACGTCACCGCCATCGCCGGCAACGCCCGCCCTGCCGCCGTCACGAGGGCCGCCGTTCTCTCCGGAGGCCCCTGTATCGGATGTCTTCCCAGCCGCCCCGTCGGAATTCTCAGGCGCCGAGACTCCCGCCGTGTCCGACGAATCCGACTCGCCTTCCGGGGCGGCCCAGGCGACCCCAGGCACCCCCGCAATCGCTGCGCTGATTCCCAATGCGACAGCTAGCCCGCCGATTCGTCCGATGTAGCGTGCGTACCCCATGAGGACCACCCCTGGCCTGCATAAATGCGGCTGACGCCGCCTGCGACTGCCGCCCGCTCACAGTATGTGCCCAACTTCGGGAAAGGGCCTGAGTATGGCACTACTCCAATTGCATTTTTCGGCCCCGCTAGCCTGGCGCCAATGAATCTTGACGGCAATCGTGCGTCCATATCCGAGGCGATCGATGCGGGCTTGCTCGCGGGAGCGGTGACCTTGGTGTGGCAGGCCGGCGAGGTGCGCCAGGTCAACGAACTCGGATACCGCGACGTCGAGGCCCGGCTGCCCATGCAGCGCGACACGATGTTCCGCATCGCGTCGATGACCAAGCCCGTAACGGTGGCCGCGGCCATGACGCTTGTCGACGAGGGCAGGCTGGCGCTCACAGACCCAGTGACCAAGTGGCTTCCCGAGCTGTCCGACATGCGGGTGATGACGAACGTCCGGGGATCGCTCGACGACACCGTGGCAGCCGAACGGCCCATCACGATCGACGATCTCATGACACACCGCAGTGGGTTCGCGTACATGTTCTCGGTGCTCGGGCCGCTCGCCCGCGCATACCGGAAGCTCTCACACCGCCAGGATCAAGATGGCTGGCTGGCCGACTTGGCCCAGCTTCCGCTGGCGCATCAACCCGGCGCCCGGCTGACGTACAGCGTCTCGACCGATGTGCTCGGCATTGCGCTGTCGCGAATCGAAGCCAAGCCGCTGGCGCAAGTGCTGTCTGAACGTATCTTCGGCCCGCTTGATATGCGCGACACCGGCTTCAGCGTCGGCCCGACGGGACGGCGGCGCGCGGCGACGATGTACCAACTCGACGGCGAGACACTGCGCCATGACTCGATGGGGCCCGCGCCCATCTCGGATCCGCCGCTGTGCAGTGGTGGCGCAGGTCTCTGGTCGACGGCCGACGATTATCTGCGGTTCGTGCAGATGCTTCTGGGATTCGGAACGCTGGACGGCACCCGGGTGTTGTCTGAGGCGTCGGTTCGTTTGATGCGCACCGACCGCCTGACTGATGAGCAGAGGCGACACCCCTTCTTGGGAATGCCGTATTGGGTCGGTCGCGGATTCGGTCTGAACCTGTCAGTGGTGACAGACCCCGCGAAGTCACGGAAGTTGTTCGGTCCGGGTGGCAAGGGCACGTTCACCTGGCCGGGCGCTTACGGGACTTGGTGGCAGGCCGATCCGTCGGCGGACCTCATCCTCATATATCTGATTCAGAATCATCCCGACCTGTCGGGTGATTCGGCTGCCGCCGTTTCAGGCAATACGTCGCTGGCGAAACTACAAGGCGTGCAACCGAAGTTCGTTCGCCGGACCTACCAAGCGCTCGGCATCTAACCTGGTGCCCGTGAGCCAACCGACTGTCGTCATCAGTGGCGCAGGCATCGCCGGACCCTCGCTCGCGTTCTGGCTCGCCAATCTCGGCTACCGCGTGGTCGTCGTCGAGATCGCCCACGGCATCCGCCCCGGCGGTCAGACCGTGGACCTGCGCGGCGCCGGTGGAGATGTCGTCGAGCGCATGGGCCTCATGCCGAAGATTCGCGCGCACGCCCTCGAACAACGCGGCGTGGCGTGGGTGGCATCCGACGGCAGCCACCGCGCCGAGATGCCGGTGACCGCCTTCGACGGCAACGGGCTGGTCTCGAAATTGGAAATCCTTCGCGGCGATCTCGTCGACGTGCTCTACGAAGCCACCAAGGACGCCGTCGAATACCGGTTCAACACACGGATTTCCGCGCTGAACCAGGACGACGACGGCGTCGACGTCACGTTGGCCGACGGCACGCAGCTGCGCGCCGACATCGTCGTCGCCGCCGACGGACCCCATTCCTCGGTGCGGGGCATGGTCTTCGGGCCCGAAGGCCGATTCGTCAAACCACTCGGCGGATACAACGCATGGTTCACCGCGCCCGACCACGTCGGCGTGGACGGCTGGTTCCTGATGTACTTGGCCCCCGGTGGCCTCAACGCATCCATGCGGCCCACCCATGACCCCGCAATGGCCAAGGCGGGTCTGGCTTTTGCGTCGGATCCGATCAGCTACGACCGCCACGACATCGACGAGCAGCGGCGGATGCTGGTCGACCGGTTCGCGGGCGCGGGATGGCAGTGCGATGCGCTGCTGGCGGCGGCGCAGGAAGCCGACGACTTCTATTTCGACTCGTTCCTCCAGGTGCACATGCCGTCGTGGACGTCGGGCCGCGTGGCACTCGTCGGGGACGCGGGGTACTGCGCATCGCCTCTCAGCGGCATGGGTACCAGCCTTGCACTCGTTGGCGCCTACATCCTGGCCGGTGAACTCGGCCGC
>LZSH01000427.1 GCA_001665255.1 Mycobacteriaceae bacterium 1482268.1
GCCGGTGATGATTGACGACGTCGTGGTGGGCAGCGTGGGCCGGTTGAAGGCATCGAACTGGCACGCGGTCGTCGACGTTCGGGTGAAGCCGGACGTCGTCGTGCCAGCCAACGCGGTCGCGACGATCGGACAGACCAGCCTGCTCGGGTCGATGCACCTCGCCCTCGACCCGCCGCTGGGTGAGGCCCCCCGCGGGCGCCTGGCGCCGGGTTCGACCATCGGCCTCAATCGGTCGTCGACGTATCCGTCGACCGAGCAGACACTGTCCTCGCTCTCGGTGGTGACCAACGCGGGCGGGCTCGGACAAATCGGCGACTTCATCCACGGCACCGCCACCGCGTTGACAGGTCGCGAAGGCGACGTTCGTGACCTGCTATCCCGACTGAACACTCTCGTCGGGGTCGTCGACGAGCAGCGTGACCGGTTCAACGACACGATCACCGCGCTGGACCGGCTGACCACGACGCTGTCCCACCAGAAGAACGACATCATCGAGGCACTGCACACCATCCCCGGTGCCCTCGACGTCCTGCTCACCGAGCGCGCGAGGCTCGTCACCGCGATGCAGAAACTGGGCCAGTTCAGCGACACCGCAACCCAACTCGTCAACAGCACCCAGGACGACCTCGTCGAGAACCTGACCAACCTCGAGCCGACACTGAAGGCGCTCGCCGACGTTGGCCCGGAACTCGGCACGGTGCTCGCCTACATCCCGACATTCCCGTTCTCGCAGAACTTCGTCGACCGGGCGATCCGCGGCGACTACATCAACATCTTCGCGACCATGGACCTCACCTACGCCAGGATGAAGCGCTCGATGTTCCTCGGCACCCGGTGGGGCGATCCGAACGCCCGTATGGTCCCGGCGCCGGGGGACCCGAAACCTTCCAATTACACCTACGCCCCGTTGGGTGCCGGTGTGGCGCCGCCGCCTCAGGACGGGCCGCCGCTTGCGCCCGCTCCTGCGGCAGCCCAGCCGGTGCTGCCGGTCACACCCCCGCCGGCGCCCGTCGGCCGATCGGCGGCGATCTTCGCAGGGCCGTACTGATGCTGACACGGTTCGTGCGGACCCAGCTGATCGTGTTCACGATCGCCTCCGTCGTCGGCGTGGCGGCGATGGTGTTCGGTTATCTGCAGGTGCCGACGTGGCTGGGCATCGGGCACATCAAAGTCACCGTGGAACTGCCGGGCACCGGTGGGTTGTACCGATTCGCCAACGTGACCTATCGCGGCGTGCAGATCGGTAAGGTCTCCAGCGTCGAGCCGACCGCCACCGGCGCGACCGCCGTTCTGTCGCTGGGAGATTCGCCGAAGATACCGCGCAACGTTCAGGCCAATGTGCGCAGCGTGTCAGCGGTCGGCGAACAGTACGTCGACCTGATACCGCGAAGCGGCGGCCCCCCGTATCTCGCCGACGGCACGGTGGTCCCCAAGGAGAACGCCACCGTCCCCCAGAAGGTCGGCCCGGTGCTCGACCAGCTCAACGCGCTCGTGGGCAGTGTGCCCAAGGACAAGCTCTCCGGGCTGCTCGACGAGTCGTTCCACGCCTTCGACGGGGCGGGCTACGACGTCGGATCACTACTCGACTCGGGCTCGCGCATCGCTGCCGACGCCGACGCCACGGCCGAGCGCACCAGAGCGCTCATCGACGACAGCGCACCGCTGCTCGACTCGCAGGCCAGAAGCGTGGACCAACTGCGGATCTGGGCGCGCAACCTCAACGGTGTCACCGCTGCGGTGGTGCACAACGACAGCGACTTGCGCACGCTGTTCAAGACGGGATCCGGTGCAGCCGACGAGGTTTCGCGGCTGCTCGAGCAGGTCAAGCCGACACTGCCGGTGTTGTTGGCGAACCTGACCTCGGTCGGAGAGGTCGGTGTCACATATAACCCGTCATTGCGTCAACTGCTCGTCCTGTTGCCGCCCTACATCGGCGGATTCGGGGCGCTCTCGCCGATCAACAACCCCACCGGCTTGTCGCTGGGCGGCTTCGCCCTGATGAACGGCGATCCACCGCCGTGTACGGTCGGATTCCTCCCGCCGTCCCAATGGCGTTCTCCCGCAGACGAATCCGTGATCGACACTCCTGACGATTTGTACTGCAAGCTGCCACAGGACTCTCCCATCGCCGTGCGCGGCGTCCGCAACAACCCATGTATGGGCCAACCGGGCAAGCGCGCCCCGACGGTGGAGATCTGCAAGAGCGACAGACCATACGAGCCGACCGCGATGCGCCAGCACGTGCTCGGACCGTACCCGTTCGATCCGAACCTGATCTCGCAGGGCGTCCCGCCCGACGAGCGGATCGACCTGAATACCCACACCACGGCGCCGGTCGAAGGAACGCCGGGGCCACCCCCGCAGGACCCTGCCGTGACGGCGAACTACGACCCGAACACCGGACGGTATGTCGGACCCGACGGAAACCTGTACCAACAGAGCGACCTGGCCGCGCCGCCACCGCAGAACCTCGGTGACCTACTGCCGCACTAGGTCATAGCGGCGCGGCGGTGTAGGCGACTACGCCGCCGAAGTGTGGTGCGGATTGGCACGCCAGACCCACCGACACGTCGCGCTGCCGGTCTCCGGCGCGGCCGGACAGTTGCAGATAGCACTCCAGCATCTGCGGGACACCGTGCATGCGCCCGTTGCCGAGCGCGCCGCCACCGGAAAGCGCGGGCACGGCGCCGGGCCGGTCGCTGTCGATGCCGCACGCGTCGACGAACCGGTGCGCTTCGCCGACAGGGCAGATACCGAGCGCTTCGAGCCAGAACCAGACCAGAGGAGAAAACCCGTCGTAGACCTGTGGCAGGTCAACATTGTTGATGCTCAGGCCCGTTCGCTGCCACAACCGTCCGACGGTGTCGGCTCCGCCGTTGATGATGTCGTCGAGCGGCCAGTGCAGTGGGAGGCGGCGAGGACCGCCCGAGCTTGCCGCATAGCCTGCGACGTACACCGGCCGGTTGGGCAGGTCCCGCGCACGCTCGGCGGAGGTAAGGACGAACGCCGCGACCCCGTCGACCGGAATGTCGCAGTCCAACCGGCAAATCGGGTCGGCGAGCGCGGGCTCGGCGAGGTAGTCGTCGACGGAGAGCGGCCGGTCATGCCAGTACGACCACGGCAACCGCGCGCCGTTCTTGCGGGCTTCCGTGACGACGGCGGCCATCGACTCGCGACGCGCGCCGAACCGCTGCAGGTATTCGGTGTAGGGCAGAGCGATCATCGCCAGGGGGCCGAAAAATCCCTGCGGCACGGTCCACTGTTGCGCGCCACCGACTTCCCGCATCGCATTGGCGTGGTAACCGCCCGCCGGATTGTGCAGCGCGCGGTGCACGAGGACGTAGTCAGCAGCCCCGCTGACCACGGCATTGACGGCCAGCCCGACCGACCCGCTGACCTGCCCGATGCCGTCGAAACCCGCGACGTAGGTGGGATTGGCGCCGAGGCTGCGCGCCAGCCATGTCGAGGTGACCATGCTGATTCCGTCAACGGACTGGTGACCACCGGCGCTGGGCAGCATGCTCGAGCTGACGAACCCGTCGACGCGGTCCACCGTCAAGCCGCAGTCGGCGATGGCCGCGCGCGCGGTGTCGACCGCGATCGCGCCCAGTGGACGCGCGGCCCGCCGCTCGACAGGGCTGTGCGCGTAGCCGACGATGGCCACTCCGGTGTTCACGCGCCCGCCAACTCGAATGCCGGAACGGCGATTTCGGCGGTCACGTCCTCGAACGCGACGCGCACGGCCGATCCGACGCGCAGGTTCGCCTCGACGCCGTCGAGCAGCCTGCCGATCAGCCGCAGATCGGCCTGCTCCGCGAGTTCCACGTCGACGAGCACGAACGGCAGGTCGAAGCCAGGCAGGAACGACTGCCGGATCACCGTCCACGACTTGATGACGCCTCGCCCGCTCACCGGCGTGAACTCGTATTCGGGATCCGTGGAGCCGCACGCCATGCACACCACATCCGGCGGCAACGTCAGCGCGCCGCACCGTCCGCACCGTGCCACGGTCAAGATGTGTCGGGAGGCAGCGGCCCAATACGGTGCCGACGATTCGTCGGGAACGGGAACGGGCCGCTGCTGTGTCACGGAATCACTCCCGCGTCGGCCAACGCGCCGATACGGTCCCAGTCGTACCCGAGCTCCATCAGGACGGCCTCGGTGTGTTCACCGTGTTCGGGGGCCCTGCGCAGGTCGGGCGGGAGGCCGTCGAACTGTACCGGGACAGTGGGCAATCGGTACGAGGCGCCGTCACCCGTACCCACCTCGCCGACGTAGGAGTTGGCCAACACCTGTGGGTCGTCGACCACCTCATGGATGGTCTGCATCGGCGACCACGGCGCGTCGAGCGCCGCGAGGATCTGCTTCCACTCGTCGAGCGTGTGGCCGGCGAACACGGTGTCGAGCTCGGCGATGCACGCAACGGCGTTGGTTCGTCGCGCCGCCATGTCGATGAACCGTTCGTCGTCGCTCAGATCGGGCCGCCCGATCGTGCGGCAGAACTCGGCCCAGTACCGGTCGCCTTGAAGGAACATCAGCTGGATGTGGCGGTCGTCCTTGGTGCGGTAGGTCGCCGTGAGTGGATTGACCATCGGACCTCGGCCCGAAACAGGCTGCGCCTCACCGCCGTTGAGTGCCGCTAGCAGATCAGAGGACAGCATCCACATGGCGGTGGCCAGCAGCGACACGTCGACAACCGATCCTTCTCCGGTACGAGTGCGCTTGAGCAACGCCGCCGAGATCCCGAAAGCCAGTGCCATTGCGCCGTTTCGGTCGCCCATCGCACCACGCTGGCTGATCGGATAGTCCCGTGTGGCAGGAGTGAGCATGTAGCCGACCCCGCCGCGCGCCCAGAACGCCGAACTGTCGTAGCCGGGTTGGTTGGCGTCGGGTCCGTTCACGCCGAACCCGTGGCCGCGTGCATACACCAGGTGCGGGTGGCGGTCCCGGACTGCGTCTGCACCGAGGCCTAGGCGGTCGAGCGCACCCGGGCGCAGGCTGGTCAGCAGGACGTCTGCGGAGGCGAGCAGATCGTGCAGGACGTCGCGACCCCGCGGTTGGCGGAGGTCGAGAGCGATCGACCGCTTACCCCGATTGGCAAGCGCCATCGAAAGGTTCACGCCACCGCGGTCGGTGCCGATGCCTTGGGTCGCCAGCCCGCGGTAGGGGTCGCCGTCGAGTCGTTCGACGCGGATGACGTCGGCACCCCAGTCCGCCAGCAGGGCTCCGGCGACGGGCACGAAGACCCACTGCGCGAGCTCGACGACGCGGATGCCGTCGAAGGCCCCGGTCATTTCAGGCAGCTGCCCGCATCGATGGGAAGAGGCACACCGGTGATGTAGCGCGACTCGTCGGATGCCAGGAACAGCACCGCGTTGCTGATGTCGGCGGCTTCGACCCATGGGATCGGCAACATGTGAAACATCTTGCAGATCGGTTCGATGTCCTGGGGACCGGGGTTCTCCAGGTCGGGCCGAAACGATCGGTACGTTGACTCGTTGAGCAACATATCGGTGCCGACGTGGGTGGGGTGAACGGAGTTGACGCGAATTGAGTACTGTCCCAGTTCAACTGCAAACGTCCGCATCAGCCCGACGACACCGTGCTTGGCGGTGACGTAATGTCCGACGTGCGGATAGGCCTTCAGCCCGCCCACCGAACTGGTCATGATGATCGATCCGCCGCGACCGCCCGCCTTGATGTGGGGGACGGCCGCCTTCACCGACTTCCACACGCCCGACAGGTTGATGTCGAGCATCTGCTGCCAGCGCGGCTCGTCCATCTCGTCGAGCATGGCACCCGGCGTGCCGATGCCCGCATTGGCTACCGCGATGTCGAGCCTGCCCAGTTGTTCGACTCCGCTGTCGACCGCACCCTTCAGCGCATCGAAGTCGCGCACGTCGACCTCGGCGGTGACGACACGGCGATCGAACGCCTTGACCATGTCGGCGGTTTCGGCGAGATCGTCGGGAGTCGGCGCCGGTTCCGGCGTGTTCTCGAGGTGACGGCAGACGTCGATCGCGATGATGTCGGCGCCCTCCTCCGCCAGCCGCACCGCGTGACTGCGGCCCTGCCCGCGCGCGGCGCCTGTCACGAAGGCCACTTTGCCTTCCACCCGTCCAGCCACTTACCCGCTCCTTACACTTGTGTCATCGGTGAATGTCGAACCTGTTGTCGGACAAGATATTTCTGTACCTTGCCGCTAGCGGTGCGCGGATAGTCCGCGACCTCGCGAAGTTCTTCCGGCCACTTCTGACGTGCCAGGCCCGCGGCGTCGAAGTGGTGGCGGACCTCGTCTAGGGTCGGCATCTGTCGGCCTGGCCTGATCCGCAGCACCGCCACCACCCGCTCGCCGAATCGCGGGTCGGGTGCCGCCACCGCGACCGCCTCGGCCACCTCCGGCATACCCAGCAACGTCTCCTCGACCTCCAGCGCGCTGACGTTCTCGCCGCCGCGGATGATGATGTCGGTTTTGCGGTCGGTGATCGTCAGGTACCCCTCGTCGTCCATCACCCCGATGTCGCCTGTGTGGTACCAGCCGTCGGCGTCGAACGCCTTGGCG
Source organism: Mycobacteriaceae bacterium 1482268.1 (assembly GCA_001665255.1). Taxonomy (GTDB): domain Bacteria; phylum Actinomycetota; class Actinomycetes; order Mycobacteriales; family Mycobacteriaceae; genus Mycobacterium. Next base: position 6,563 of record LZSH01000427.1, read on the forward strand.
GTCAGCTCCGAATCCAGATAGCCCAGGCACAAATCCGGTCCGCGGCTGAGGATCTCGCCGTCGGGTGCGAGACGGATCTCCACCCCCGGCCGGGCGTTGCCGTCGGTGAGCAGTCTCTTGTCCAGCGGCGCATCGGGTTTCGCGCCGGTGATCGACGGGTGTTCGGTGCTGCCGTAGGACCGGGTGACGACGAGGCCGAGGTCGGTCACCCGTCGCGTCACCGCAGGTGGAACGGCCGAGCCGCCGAGCCCGAGATACGGCATGTACTTCAGGTGCTCTTCGGTGAACTCGGGATGGTCGAGCAGGCTGGTGATGAAATAGGTTGGCCCGCCGCCAAATCCGATGCCGTCGTTTCTCATCAGGCCGAGCACAGTGCGGGGGTCCCACGCGTCGCAGAGGTGTATCGGTGCGCCTTCGAGCACCGGACACAGCAGGCCGCCCAACATACCGATGAAGTGCCCGACCGGTAGCGTCATCACCGTTCCGTTGGGATTGTGCGGATGGTTCTCGGCGAGCTGACGGATCTCGAAACCGAGCGTTTGGTGGCTGTGTACGACGCCTTTGGGATCGCGCGTCGTGCCCGATGTGAACGCTATTAGTGCCGGCCCGGTCGGGTCGGCGTCCAGAATGCCGCTCATCGGTTCGTCGGCCAACAACTCCTCGAAGTCACGCCCGACCACGCCGACGATCGGCACATTCGCGGTCGCGTCGAATTCGTACCGCATCCTGCCGAACTCCTCGGCGGTGATGAACACCATCGGCTCGGCGGTGCGCAGGATGTGCCCGACCTCTTTCCGACCGTAGAAGTGCACGATCGGCACGACGACGGCGCCGAGGTACGTCGCGGCCCAGAATGCCGCGGCGGCCTCCACCCAATTCGGCAGTTGGAAGGCGATCACATCCCCCGCGCCGACCCCGCGGGCGCGCAGTCCGCCGGCGAGACGGCGGGCGAGCAATTCGACGTCGCCGAACGTGCCGCTGAACGGCCGTACCGCCGAGTGAACCCGGAAAGCCGCCTCCCGACGCGCCCCTACCGCCCCCGAGAGCAGGTCACCGAGGGTCTGCGAGGTCCACCATCCTTCGGATTCGTAGCGCTTCCGCAACGCCGCCGGAACCTCACGGCCAACCTCAAACACCTGATCACAGTAGAACGTCACTCTCGTTTAGACAAGCTTAGAATTATGGCCCTTCCAGACGGCGTGGGTCAGGGCGTCAGCTGTCCGACGGGCGCGCCCATCGCTCGATTTTAGGTCGTCGGACAGCTGACGCGGGGTACCACCGGCCACAACCGGTTGCGCCGCTGCGACCGCTGGCTCGTGCATTCGCCCCGAGTCCGCACCGCACTGCAGTCGGCCGCCGACCCACTCGTCGTCGATCTCGGCTACGGCGCGCTACCGGTCACCACGCTCGAGTTGGCGAGCCGTCTGCGCACGGTACGCACCGATGTGCGGGTGATGGGTCTGGAGATCGATCCGGAACGGGTCAGTGCGGCCCGAATCGCGCAAAACGACACGGTGGAGTTCGGCCTCGGCGGCTTCGAGTTGGCCGGATACCACCCTGTGCTGGTGCGGGCGTTCAACGTGTTGAGGCAGTACCCGGAAGACGCGGTCGACGAGGCCTGGTCATTGATGAGGTCACGGCTGGCGCCCGGCGGACTGATCGTCGAGGGCACCTGTGACGAGCTCGGCCGGCGGTGCTGCTGGGTGCTGCTCGACGGCGAGGGTCCGGTAAGCCTGACACTGGCGTGCGACCCGTTCGCCATCGACCGGCCGTCCGACCTCGCCGAGCGGCTGCCGAAAGCGCTGATCCATCACAATGTTTCGGGTCAACCGATCAACGCGCTGCTGGCCGCGGCCGATCACGCGTGGGCCAGCGTGGCGGGCCACGGAGTGTTCGGCCCGCGTGAGCGTTGGCGCGCGATGCTGAACATGTTGCGCGACAATGCCTGGCCGGTCGAGCCGCCCCGCCGCCGCATGCGCGACGGCGTTCTCACGGTGCCCTGGGCTACTGTTGCCCCGCCTCCACCGTGACCGACGGCTCCGCATCGACGTCGCTTACTTCGCCCACCTCGCTTACCTCGTCCACCCGGTCGAGCGCGTCATCGACATCCTCGGCCAGCCGAATGTCGAGCCCGCGGATCGGTGACGGCGCCATGACGAGAGCTATTGCCACATAGGTGATCAGCGATGCGGCGAAGGCGATGAAGGTGGGCCAGCCGTCGAACGACGCGTCGATGACGCCGTTGGGGACGTAGAAGATGGTGTTGTCGAGGCCGTACATCGTCGGCGTCATCGCGAACAGCACCAGCCGCACCGTCAGCCCGACGACGATCGACGCCAGCGCCGCGGCGGCCGTGCCCTTGCGCCACACCAGCCCGAAAATAAACGGCACCACAAGGCACGCCAGCAGAAGGTCGAAGGCCAGTGTCAGCAGGATGCCGGTCTGCTTGACGTAGATCGCTATGCAGATCGCCAGCACGGTAACCGGGACCATGGCGATGCGCGTCGCCCACAACAGCGGGTCGCGCTGCCCCGGCACATGCACGCGCCGAACCCCACCCAGATTGCGCACCGACACATTGGAGATCGCCAGGATCGCGCCGTTGGCGGTGCTCATCGAGGCGCCGACGAGACCGCACAGCACGATGATCGTCAGGAAGACCGGAGCGTAATGGTCCAGCAACACGAAAAGGATTGGCCCGTCGAGTTCTTCGGGCAGGAACGCCTTGGCCGACAGCACGACGAGACCGAACGGGATGCAGATCGCGACCACCCCGGCCGCGGCGCCGAAGCAGGCCCGGCGGGCCGTCTCGGGGGATTTCGCGGCGAACACCCGCTGCATGAAGTCGATCGCCACGATGTCACCGATACCGAGCGCGATCAACGTTGCCCAGTTGACGGTCGCGCCCTGCGCCGGATCGGTCATCTGCCCCAGGTCGAGCGGGCCCGCGCCGTCGGCAATCGCGATGCCGTGCGTGACGGCCATCCAGATCAACAAACCCACCGCACCGCAGAAGACCATGACCATCTGGATGATCGCGGTGTAGGCGTCAGCAATCAGGCCGCCGGTGCCGGTGTAGGCCACCGCAAGGATGGCGACGATGACGGCGCCCAGCCAGTACGGGATGCCGACGAAGTAGTTGAAGAGAAACCCGCCGGCCACCAGGTTGCCCGCCACCAGGAGGCAGAAGCCGATGATGAGCATCAGCGATGCCACCGCCTCGACCGGACGGCCGAATCTCAGCCGGTAGTAGTCCGGGAACGACGTCAACCCCATCCGGTTCATCGGCTTGGCGAAGAACACGCCGGTCAGGAACAGACAAAGCGCCAGCCCAAACGGCAGGCAGGCGCCCGCCCAGAACCCGAATTCGGCGGCCAGGTCGGTGTTTCCGAGCGTGGCGTTGGTGTCGACGGCCGAGCCCATCAGCGCGCCGCCGACCAGCATCAGCGGAAGCGTGCGGCCGCCGACGAGGAAGTTGGCGCTGTCACCGGCTATTCGTTTCGACACCAGGAAGCCGACGAACACGACGACCGCAATGCTGATGCCGACACCGAGAAGAATCATGGGGGAGCCTCCTTACCAGCTGGGGAGCCTCCCGGGTTTTTGTCCCGCCGTGGAACGGTCTGCCTGGTGACGAACCGCCTGCATCTCTCGGACCAGACCCGCGAGCGGCGGAACCCTAGACGCGCCTCACATCTGCATATGAGTCGACTGTCAGACAAACCCCGAACCGTTACGGCCGATTTCGGTCCGTGTTAACGGTTCGTTGCATTTCGAGTGGCGAGTTCGCCGTTTTCGGTGAAGATAGGGATCAGAAGCCCATTCCCGGCTCCCCGGACGAGGTGCGTCGTACCCGGCCTGCGACAAGACGGCGCTCGAGGAGTCGAGCATGTCCGACGGGCCTTTTGAACCACTCAACAAAGAAGGCGCATGGGCGCAGCAAGCCGAGGCCGAGCTGTCCGACCGCCGCGAGCGCGAGGAGATCGAACGCTGCCTGACGTTCGGGCTGGAGGCGGCGCCGACGATCAACGATCGTCGAATCTCCACGTTCGTGCGCGGGGAGCTGCCGCATTTCGCGGGTGAGCGCGGGACGTTCTTGAAGTGTCCGTTCGTCGAGGACGTCAACCAGGTCGACGACGCCGAGGTGGCGATCTTCGGCGTCCCGCTCGACGCGGGTGCCACCTACCGTCCCGGCACGCGGTTCGGGCCGCAGGGAATTCGCCGCTCCACCAACCTTTTCGGGACCTACAACTACGAGATGGGCGTCGATCTGCGTGAGCAGCTCAACGTGGTCGACATCGGCGACGTGTTCACCATCCCGGGAAATCTGGAGAAGTCGTTCGATCAGATCAGCCAGGCGATGGCGCACGTCGTGGCCAAAGGAGTCGTCCCGGTGGTTCTTGGTGGCGACCACTCCATCGGTTTTCCCACCATCCGCGGCATGGCGCCGTATCTGGACGGCAACGTCGGCATCATTCACTTCGACCGGCATGTCGACACCCAAGAGTCCGATCTCGACGAGCGGATGCACACCACGCCGTGGTTCCACGCCACCAACATCAAGAACGCGCCCGCGACCAACCTCGTGCAGATCGGCATCGGCGGCTGGCAGGCGCCGCGTGCGGGCGTGAAAGTCGGTCGCGAACGCAACTCGACGGTCATCACCGTCGGCGACGTCGAGCGCGTCGGCGTGGAGAAGATCGCCGAGATGGCGCTCGAGGTCGCCTGGAAAGACGCCAAGGCGGTGTATCTGTCCTTCGACATCGACGTGATCGACGCCGGCTTCGTGCCGGGCACCGGGTGGCCGGAACCGGGCGGGCTGCTGCCGCGGGAGGCACTCAACCTGGTTCGCATGGTGTCCGAGCCCGGGCTGGCGGGCATCGAAGTCGTCGAGTGTTCACCACCGTATGACTGGGCCGAGCAGACCGCGCTGTTGAGTTCGCGGGTGATCCTCGACAGCTTGGCCAGCCAGATCCGGTCGGGCAAGCTGGGCAACAAGAAAGCCTCGCTCGACCGCCATGCCTGGGGGCCGTGAGGTGCTGACCTAGCGGCTCGTCGATTCCAAATACCAGGTGCGCCAGATAATTTCGGTAAGTGCCTCGGCAATGGCGTCATCAGCCTCGGTTGGTGAATTGCGAACCATCTGGTGACACGTGCGCTCGATCATCCATGTCAGCGCGCACGACGTCTCCCAGCTGTGCGCGGGGCCGGTCGCTCCCGCGGCGACGGCACGGTCCAGCGCCGACTTCGCCTGTTCGGCGACATTTTTCACGATCGCCATGTGCGCTTCGGCGACAACGGGGTCATAGCTCGCCAGTTCAAACATTGCCGCGAGGACGGCTTGATGCCGTCGATAGACCTCGATGATCTGGCGAACCGAGCGCCGGGCGATCTCGGGGGTGGGTTGCTCGGCCACGTCAAACCACAACGCAGCGGCCTTGCTCAATTCGTCGGTCACCTGCCGGGTGAATTCCAACAGCAGCTGTCGCTTGTCCTCGAAGTAGATGTAGAACGTTGCCCGAGAAATGGCCGCCTCGGTGGCTAACCGGTCGACGCTCAGCTCGGTAAATGACAATCCCCCGGCCATGAGTCGTTCGGTCGCCTCGAGGAGTTGCTGCGCGATCTCTGCGCGACGCTGCTCTCGGCGGTTTCGTTGCGGAATGCGAGAACCAGCGACCATAAGACCAGGATAGACGTTGCTTGACACTATGCATAGACACTATGTCTTGACACTGTGTATGACCGGGCCTAGCCTCTGTCCATGACAGTGCCGTTATGGGCCGCACGCGGCGCGCTTGGTGTGCGCGAACGGATCGTGAATCTGGCCAACGTCGCGCTTCCCGGTGAGGTGGCGTTGTTGATGGACGTCGTGTTCGGCCTCCAGAAGACGACGATTGTGGGGACCCTGGTGTCGTCGGGGATTGCCGATGCGCTCGGAGAGAATTCCCGTACGTCCGTCGACCTCGCGCGCGAGTTGGGATTGGACCCCGACATGACGGGCCGGATTGTCGACGCCGCGGTGGCGTTGCGGCTGATGCGGCTCGACCGCCAAGGACGGGCCCGCCTAACGAAGATGGGCGCGCCGCTTCGCCGCGACCATCCCCATTCGATCACTTCTTGGGTCGCTTATTACGCACATCCCGACACCGCCGCAGCACATGCACATTTGGATGCGCAGTTGCGTGACGGTGTTGAAACTTCCGGATACACAAGGGCTTTCGGTAAGTCGATGTGGGAGTACTTCGGTGAACATCCAGATGTCGGGGCCACGTTTGCCGACGCGATGCGTCAGATGACCGAGATCGACGTGGCAGGCGTGGTGGCCGCCTATCCATGGCCGCGCCGCGGAGTCATCTGCGATGTCGCCGGAGGTATCGGACACATGCTCGCAGCGATTCTCGACCACCGGGTGAACGCACGCGGCATCCTTCTCGATTCACCCGAGGTCGTCGAACAGGCCGAGGAATATCTGCGGGCGCGAGGCTTGCTCGACCGGGTCGAGCGACGGACCGGCGACCTGTTTGGTGAACTGGACGCCCAAGCGGACGTCTACACCATGAAGTGGATCCTGCACGACTGGGGAGACCAAGCGTGCCGCGACATCCTGCGGCGGGTCCGCGCCACCATGCCTTCCGGCTCGCGATTGGTGACGATTGATTGGCACCACGAACGCGGTCGGCCGAACGCTTCGACACCGGTGGCCGACATCCTCATGGTCGCCTGCTGCGAGGGCGGACGGGAACGCTCGCCGCAGCAGGTGCACGACCTGATGCGTGACGTCGGCCTGACGCCAGGGCGCGTCCGGCACTACGGGCTGACGATGCTGGTCGAGGGCGTCGCCCCGTAGGCTGGACGACATGCGGATTGCGCTCGCGCAGATCCAGAGCGGCACCGACCCGGCGGCCAACCTGAAGTTGGTCGAGGAGTACACCCGCCGCGCGGCCGACGCCGGTGCGGGCCTGGTGCTGTTTCCCGAGGCGACGATGTGTCGCTTCGGGGTGCCGCTGGCGAAGGTCGCCGAGCCGCTGGACGGGCCGTGGGCCGACGGGGTGCGTCGCATCGCGGCTGCTGCGGCGGTCACCGTCGTGGCCGGGATGTTTCGGCCCGCCGACTCTGTCGACGGCCAGCGGCGCGTGACCAACACACTGATCGCGGCCGGCCCGGACGTCGATGCGCACTACGACAAGATCTACTTGTACGACGCGTTCGGGTTCACCGAGTCGCGGACCGTCGCGCCGGGTCGCGCACCCGTCGTGATCACCGTCGACGGCGTGAGCGTCGGGCTGAGCCTGTGCTACGACATCCGCTTCCCGGAGCTCTACGTCGAGTTGGCGCAACGCGGTGCGCAGCTCATCACCGTGCACGCCTCATGGGGAAGCGGCCCGGGCAAGCTCGACCAGTGGACGCTGCTGGCCAGGGCCAGGGCGCTCGACACCGGAAGTTTCGTCGCCGCCGTCGGCCAGGCCTATCCGGGCGACGAGATCGCCAAGGTGGGGCCGACGGGCGTCGGCGGCAGCGTGATCACGTCGCCGCTGGGTGAAGTGATCGAGGCGGCTGGGCCCGACCCGTCGCTGCTCGTCGCCGATGTCGACCCTGACGCCGTGCAGTCGGTGCGGGACACGATCGCGGTGCTGCGTAACCGCACAGACCTTCGCCAGCCACATAGGGCAGAATCGCGGGCGTGACTGATCCCTGGGCACGACCGGCCAACCAGCCCCAGCCTGGCCAAGTACCGCAGGAGGCTGCCCCGCAGCAGCCGCCGAACGCACCCGGTCAGGCGGGTCCCCCGCCGAATGCGCCGGGCGGCCACGCAGGTCCCGCGCCGAAGGGTTCCTCGCCGCTGGCCAGGGTCAAGAACCTGTTCCGCGACCCGTTGTCGATCGTGCTGGTCGTCGTGATCGTGGTCGCGCTGATCGCCGCCGCGGTGATCGGCGCCGAGCTGTACGCCCGCAGCCGCGCCGACGACAAGGTGGCCGCGGCCACCGAGTGTGTGGTGCAGGACGACGTCACCGTGTCCTTCGGTGCCTCACCGTTCCTGATCCAGCACATGACGGGGCACTACGGCAACATCTCGATCGAGACCGCGGGCAACCAGATCCGCGACGCTAAGGGCATGAAGGCCCAGATCAACATCGACGACGTCCGGTTGCAGAGCAACGGCAACTCGAAGGGCACGATCGGTGCGCTGGACGCGACGATCACCTGGACCGCCGAGGGCATCAAGGAGACCGTGCAGAACGCCATCCCGGTATTCGGCGGCTTCATCACCGACGTGAAGACGAACCCGTCGGACGGCACCATCGAACTTCAGGCGGCGCTCGGCAGCAGCGTGATCACCAAGCCGACGGTGCAGGACGGCGGGATCGCCTTGCAGATGGTCCAGTTGAACGGCCTCGGTTTCACGCTTCCGCGCGAGATGGTGCAGCCCGCGCTCGACGCGTTCTCGGCGCAGCTGACGAAGGACTACCCCCTCGGCATCAAGGCCGACAATGTGACCGTCGGCGAGACGGGTGTGACCGCGCACTTCTCAACGCGCAACGCCTCGATCCCCGCCGAAAACACCGACCCCTGCTTCGCCGACCTCTGACCCACGCCGAAACCGACACTTGGGCGTGAAAGTGCGAGTAAGTCGCACCCTTTCGTCGATCTCGGCGTTGGTTTAGGCCAGCCCGTCGAGCACCGCCCGCGTTCCCGACAGTCCGAGGCGGGTCGCGCCCGCGTTCAGCATCGCGATGGCGGCATCGGCGGTGCGGATGCCGCCGCTGGCCTTGACGCCGATGCGCGGGCCGACGGTCGCGGCCATCAGCGAGACGGCATGCACCGAAGCGCCGCCGCTGGGATGAAATCCGGTGGAGGTCTTCACGAAATCCGCGCCCGTATCGACGGCGGTCCGGCAGGCCGACGCGAGAGCCTCGTCTCCGGCCAGGTTCAACAGCGCTGCCGACTCGACGATCACCTTGAGCACCGCGCCGGGCACCGCGGCGCGGACCGCGGCGACATCGGCTGCTACGGCGTCTAATTCGCCCGCCACCGCAGCCCCGACATCGATGACCATGTCGATTTCGTCGGCGCCCGCAGCGACCGCATCCGCTGCTTCGGCGGCCTTGATCGACGAAAGATGTTTTCCTGACGGGAATCCGACCACGGAGGCGATGTGAAGACCGGCGGGTGCGGCCGATGCGGCAACAGCCACCATCGACGGTGACACGCACACCGAGTACACCGCAAGCTCGGCGGCTTCGACCACCAATGCCGTCACATCCGCTTGTGTCGCTTCGGGTTTGAGCAACGTGTGATCGACGACGGCGGCCACCTCGTCGCGCCCGGCCGGCCGAGGCATCAGAACGGTTCTTCTGTGCCGCCGGGATTGCAATGTGCGGCCACCATCTCCTCGCTGGACACCACCGGCCGCCACGGCTCGAGGTTCCAGCTGGTCTTGCCGGGGTAGGCGAGCTCGGCGTACTGCCAGTGACACATGAATTGCTCACGCATGCCGGGAATGTCGGCATCCGGCGATGACGTCAGCACCTCCGTCCACGCCTCGTCGGCTGCAGCGGTGGTACCGACTTGGGTCGACACGATGCGGGCGGAGTCAGTGGGATAGACACGCAGGCTGGACAAGTCGCCCCAGTGGACCCATTCGCTCAATGCGACGTACGGCGGGCCCGGGGCGGGATCGGCGGCCGCCGAGCCGGCCAGAACAAGCGCGGCGATCATGGTCGCCGCGCACGCGGCAAGCAGGCGACGCACTCGCTACCGCGACTTCCCTTGGATATCGAGGAGCTTCGGCCGGACGTCGACCAGATAGATGCCCGACGCGACCGCGGCGATCGCCGCGCCGAACGGATCGCGGAACACCAGCAGCAGGAGGACACTGCCGCCGATGATGAGCAGCCAGACCGGCTTGGTGAGCTTGCCTGCCGCGGTGTACGCGTCGGGGCGTTGCATGGCTGCATGGACGAAGGCGTAGACGGCCACGGCGAATGCAGCAACGACGAGGACCAAAACAATGACGCCCGCTAGGTCGGCAAGTATCACCTCACCACCCTAAGCGGGCGCCACCGTCGGCGTCGAATTTACTTCTGCGTGACCCTCTTGGCCGGAGCCTTCTTGGCCGGGGCCTTCTTGGCCGGGGTCTTCTTCGCAGGAGCCTTCTTGGCGGCCGCCTTCGCCGGCGCCGCGCCCTTCTCGGCCTTCTTGGGCAGCTCAACGCCGACCAGCTTGGCGGCGCGCTCGCCGACCGCGCGGGTCTGCGAGGCAACGTTGCCCAGCGCCCCCTGGGTCAGCTCGACGGCCTGGTCGGTGTAGCTCTCCACCCGGCCGGCAGCCCCTTCGAGGGCAGGCTGGCTACGCAGCCGTTCGAGGGCGGCCTCGCCGCGCTCGACCAGCTTGTTGTAGGTGGACTGGGCGGCGTCGGCATAGCTCTCGGCGAACTTGCGCAGCTCTTCGGAGCTCAGCCGGTCACGGAGGTCACCGAACTGGGTGGGCAGGTCCTCCTGCAGCTTGGTGAACCGGGCCCGGCTCTCCTCGACGCGCGCATTGGCATCGGTGCGGGCGTCGCCCGCGCGCTCACGGAGGGCAGCGACGATCTCGTTGACCCGCTCGAGGGCCAGATCAGCAGCACCCACTGCGGCGAGCAGCGGAGCCTTCAGGTCGTCGACGGCCGGCTGGTTAGCGGCGGTCTTGGCGGTCTTCTTCGCCATGTCGATACTTTCCTTTCATTTCCATTCGTTCGTTCAGTCTTGTTGTAAACAGCGATGTGTCTTGTTCAGTCAGTCGTCGGCTCCCCAATCGTCTGCTTCTCTCCCTGAACAAGAGCAGCCTCGTTCTGTTCGCAAAACGACGTGTAAATGTCGAGCAGCACCTGCTTCTGCCGCTCGGTGATCGCCGAATCGGTGATGATGGCGTCGCGGACCTCGTTGGTCTCACTGGGCTCTAGAATCCCGGCCCGGATGTAGAGCACCTCCGCAGAGACCCGCAGCGCCTTGGCGATCTGGCTCAGCACGTCGGCTGAGGGTTTCCGCAATCCCCGTTCGATCTGGCTCAGGTAGGGATTACTGACGCCGGCCTTCTCGGCCAGCTGCCGCACCGATACCTGCGCCGCCTCGCGCTGCGACCGGATGAAACTCCCGATGTCCTGCGCAGCGTTGGAGACCACGTCGACGAGCTTGTCGTCCTGCGACATATAGGTACCCCCTTCGATGCGTTGGGTATGCGGGTGCGACAAATCCCACCGTACGACGGGGTGCTAACTATTGCAAGCATTAGTTAGCGCAGGTCAGAAGAGTAGCTGGGCTATCGAATAGATGATCAGGCCCGCGAGTGCACCCACCACCGTGCCGTTGATCCGGATGAACTGCAGGTCGCGCCCAACGTGGAGTTCGATACGTCTACTGGCCTCGTCGGCGTCCCACCGCTCAATCGTGTCCGTGATGATCGTTGTGATCTCCGCCCCATATTGGGAGACCAGGTGCCGCGCCGCCCTGATGATCCATTCGTCCACCTTGTCGCGCAGGTCTGAGTCGTCGCGCAGCGATTCGCCGATATGCACGACGGAGTCGGCGATGCGGGTGCGCAGGGCCGACGAGGGGTCGTCGACCGACTCCAGGATGAGGCGCTTGAGGGTGTTCCAGGCCGTCTCTGCCGCACGGGCGACCTCGTCGCGGCCCATCAGCTGTTCCTTGACCTTCTCGGCGCGGGCGATCGTCGCCTCGTCGTGTTGAAGGTCGTCGGCGAACTCGAACAGGAACCGCGTCGCCGAACGACGGAGCTCGTGGTCGGGATTGCGGCGCACCTTGTCGGTGAAATCCATCAGCTCGCGGTGGATGCGGTCGCCGACGAGGTGGTCCACCCAGCGCGGCGACCACGACGGCGAGTCCCGTTCGACTACCCGCTCGATGATCTCGCCCGCATTCAGCGACCACTGAAAAGCGCGGTCGGCGAGCAACTGAATGAGCGCTTCCTGCCGGTGTTCGGCCAGCAGCGTCGCGAGCACCCGGCCCACCGGCGGCCCCCACTGCGGTTCGGCGAGCCGTTTGACGATCATCCGGTCCAGAACGTGCTGGACGTCCTCGTCGCGCAGCATCTCCACGCCGACCCGCAGCACCGTCGACGCCTCGGCGGCCACCCGCTGGGCGTGGATCGGCTCCGAGAGCCACTTGCCGAGCCGGCCGGCGACCTCGGCGTCGCGCACCTTGGTCTCGATCACATCGGGCGACATGAAGTTCTCCCGGACGAACGCGCCCAGGCCCTCACCCAGCTGGTCCTTCTTGCGCTTGATGATCGCGGTGTGCGGGATCGGGATGCCCAGCGGATGCTTGAACAGCGCCGTCACCGCGAACCAGTCCGCCAGCGCACCGACCATGCCCGCTTCCGATGCGGCGGCGACGTAGCCGGCCCACCCGCCGGCGCCGTGGGCCTCGGCCCATCGGCAGAACAGGAACAACGCGGTGGCGCCGACCAGGAAGCTGAGCGCGACCAGCTTCATCCGTCGCAGACCGCGACGGCGTTGCGCGTCGGCGGCGGTGTCGGCGCCGGCTAGCGCTTCGGCGAAGCTGGGCCGCTGCGTTGTCGGCGCAGGCAACGCCCGCCGGCGGCCGGCTCCCGCGTCTGGTCTGTGTGCCACTTTCGCGCAAGTCCGTTCGTCTAGATCTAATCGATAGTACGGCGAATGATCACGTCTCGGCCGGTCGGCACGGTCGACACACCGCGCGGTAGCGGATGATGGAGAGGTGGCACACAGACCAGACGCGGGAGCCGGCCGCCGGCGGGCGTTGCCTGCGCCGACAACGCAGCGGCCCAGCTTCGC
>LZSH01000428.1 GCA_001665255.1 Mycobacteriaceae bacterium 1482268.1
GCGCCGCGCCCGTGCGTTGAGACTGCGCTGACGGCGGGGTCTACTCGCACTTCTACGCCGCCACCGCAGTCTCAACGCGATGTCAGGCCAGCGATTCGAGCCAGGCCCGGTGCAGTGCGGCGTATCTGCCCTGGCTGAGTTGGATCAGCTGGTCCGGCGGGCCGTCTTCGACGATGCGACCGTGCTCGAGGACCAGCACCCGGTCGGCCACTTCGACTGTCGACAGCCGGTGCGCGATCACCAGCGCGGTGCGATCGGCCAGCACAGTCTTCAAGGCTCGCTGCACCATTCGCTCGCTGGGAATGTCCAATGACGACGTCGCCTCGTCGAGAATCAGCACCGCCGGATCGGCAAGGAAGGCGCGCGCGAAGGCCACCAGCTGGCGCTGGCCCGCCGACAGTCGGCCGCCGCGCTTGGCGACGTCGGTGTCGTAGCCGTCCGGTAGGGCCTCGATGAAGCGGTCCGCGCCGACTGCCGCTGCCGCCACGCGCACCTCCTCATCGGTCGCGTCGGGCCGGCCGAACCTGATGTTGTCGGCGACGGTCCCGTCGAACATGAAATTCTCTTGGGTCACCATCACGACGTGTCGGCGCAACTCACTTTGAGACACGTCGCGAAGGTCGACGCCGTCGAGCGTCACCGCACCAGATGTCGGATCGTAGAACCGCGCAATCAGTTTGGCGATCGTCGTCTTGCCCGCTCCGGTGGTGCCCACCAACGCGACCGTCTGGCCCGCCGGCACGATCAGGTTCAGGTCGGGCAGCACTTCGCGACCGGACACATACGAGAAGTGCACATCGCGGAACGCGACCTCGCCGCGCACGGACTCCAGCTTCACCGAATGCGCCGGATCGTCGATGCCGGGACGTTCCGCGAGCACGCCTGCCAACTTCTCCAGCGCCGACGCCGCGGATTGAAAAGTGTTGAAGAACTGCGAGATCTCCTGCATCGGCTCGAAGAACATCCGCAAGTACAGCAGGAACGCGGCGAGCGTGCCGATCGTCATCTGGCCGTGCAGTACCCGGTAGCCGCCGTAAAGCAACACCACGCCCGTGGTGACGTTGCCGACCAGCTTGACGCCCGGCATGAAGATCGCCAGCAGCTTGAAGGTGCGCTCGTTGTCGGAGCGGTACCGGTCGGCGATGTCCTCGAAGATCTCCTGGTTGCGTGGCTCGCGCCGGTAGGCCTGGACCGCCTTGATGCCGGTCATCGTCTCGACGAACTGGACGATCACCAGCGCCGCACTCTCGCGGACCCGACGATACGTCTTGGCCGACTCCTCGCGGAACCACCACACCAGCACGACCAGGATCGGGAACGCCGTCAGACACATCAGCCCGAGCCGAACGTCGAGCGCGACCAGCAAGCCTGCGGTACCCACCAGCGTGAGCACCGCCGTGATCAAGCTGTCGAAACCGGTTTCGAGCATGTCCTGAATGGCTTCGACGTCGTTGGTCGACCGACTCACCACACGCCCGGAGGTGTAGCGGTCGTGGAACGCGATATCCAGGCGCTGGAAATGCCGGAACACCTGCCTGCGCAGTTCAAGTAGGACCTTCTGGCCGATGCGGCCCGACCGGCGCAGGAAGAACAATCGGCTGACTGCCTGCACCACCACGACCGCGCATAGTGCGGCGACGATCGTCATCAGGGTGCGCGCGGATCCGCCGTCGATGATCGGCGGGATGCCATGGTCGATGCCGCGCTGCACGAGGAGCGGAACCGAAAGGCGCGCAGCGTTTTCCACCACGACGACGACTGCAAGGAAGGCCACCGTCCACCGATAGGGCTTCAGCAGCGAGCCGAGCAGCGCGCGAGCTTCGCGCCGACGCGGCAGGGTTTCGTCGATCGGCAGGTCGTCGTCGCGCTGCTCGTCGAGGCGCCCGCGCCACGTATCGGCTGGCCGCTCAGACTCGTCAGAGGTGTCGATCGGGGCGGTGTCGGTGGCGGTCATCGGCGCTCGGCCTCACTCGTCACATACCGACTGTCGCCTGGCTTACATGCCCGCTCGGTGGCTTCGTGTTCCTGATAGGTCTTGCCAAGCCTGCTGCGGTCCTCGTCGTCCTCCCACGCGCAGACGCGTTCGGCTCCGTCGTCGAGTTCGTCGTCGGCGGCGAGAAGGTACCGGTACTGCGGCACGGTCGCGAGAAGTTCGGAGTGCGTGCCGACGTGGGTGATGGTGCCGTCCTCCAGCAGCGCGACCCTGTCGGCCAGCAGGACGGTCGACGCCCGGTGCGCCACCACGATCCCGGTCACCGAATGGAGCACCCGCCGCAGCGCCTCCTCGACAACGGCCTCGGTGTGCACGTCGAGCGCCGACAGGGTGTCGTCGAGCACGAGAATCTTCGGCGCGGCGAGGATCGCCCTGGCCAACGACAACCGCTGGCGCTGCCCGCCCGACAAGCTCATACCCTGTTCGCCGATTCGGGTGTCCAGGCCGAACGGCAGGTCGTAGACGAATTCTGCCGCCGCCACCTCGATGGCCTTCGCGAGTTCCTCCTCGGTCGCATGGGGCCGGCCCAACCTCAGGTTCTCGGCGACCGACATGGAAAACAGCGTCGGGTCCTCGAATGCGGTCGCGACCGCCTGTCGCAGCGCGGGCAGCGACAAGTCACGAATGTCCTTGCCGTCGAGGCGGATCGAGCCCTCGGTCACGTCGTACAGCCGCGACAACAGGCTCGCGAGTACCGATTTTCCCGACCCGGTCGACCCGACGAGGGCCAGTGTTTCGCCGGGCTCGACCGTGACGTTGACGTGGCGAAGCGCCCAGTCGTCGCTGTCCGGGAACCGGAAGCCGACGTCGACGAGTTCGAGCCGGCCGCCCCGTGGCGCCCGCGGGTCGGTTCCGTCGGTGATCTCCAGCGGCGCGTCGAAGATCTCAGCGATGCGGTTCGCCGCGGTGAACGCCTCCTGCGTCATCGACAACAGGAAGCCGAGCGAGGCGATCGGCCAGACCAGCGACAGCATCATCGTGATGAACGCGACCAGCGTGCCCATAGTGACGTGGTTGTGGCCCGCGGCATACGCGCCCAGGCCCAGGACGACGATCAGCGTGAGGTTCGGGATGATCTCGAGCAGCGTCCAGAACTTCGCCGACACCGATACGCGGCTGACCTGGGTGTCGTAGAGATTGGTGAGCTGCTCGTCGAACCGGTCGTAGACGTAGTCCTCCCGGCCGAACGACTTGACCACCCGCAGGCCGAGGGCGGACTCCTCGACATGCGTCGCGACGTGACCGGCCTGGTCCTGCGCCAGCCGCGACAGTCGCGTGTACTCGCGCTGGAAGTGCAGGACCGTCGCCGCGATCGGCACGATCGACACCAGCACGACGACGCCCAACGGCCAGTACATCGCCAGCAGGATCGCGGACACGACGGTGATCTGCACGATGTTCAGCAGTAAGAACAGCATGCCGAACGACATGAAACGGCGAATTGTGCTGAGATCGTTCATGATTCGGGACAACAGTTGTCCGGACTGCCAGCCGCCGTGGAACGACATCGGCAGGATCTGCAGCCGGGCGTAGAGGTCCTTGCGGATGTCGGCCTCCACACCCATCGTGCTGCGGGCGGCAAGCCACCGGCGGATGAACCACAGCACCGCCTCGGAGATGCCGACGCCCATCGCGGCGGTGCCCAGTATCCAGAGCCCGCGCTGATCCTGATGCCGCACCGGGCCGTCGATCACGGCCTTCGTCATCAGCGGAATCGCAACGGTGGCACCAAGGCTCAGCAAGGCGACTGAGATCATCGCGATCCAGCGCACGCGGTACGGCATGAGATACGGCAGCAGCCGCCAGAGATCCGAGCTGGTGCGCGGACGCGCCGGGGGCGGCGCCACCGAGTGCGACGCCCGCAGCGTATCCAGTTTCGGTTCAGTCAAAGTAGTTCCAATTATCGCCCCTGGCGGCAATTCAATATCGGTCTCCAGGCTCTCACGCGGCTACGACATCCTCGGGGTCTGCTTGCTTACCGAACTGGGTCTCATACAGCTCGGCATAGCGGCCTCCGCGCGCGAGTAACTGCTCATGGTTGCCGCGTTCGACGATGCGGCCATCCTCGACGACGAGGATCGTGTCTGCCGCGCGCACCGTGGACAGCCGGTGGGCGATGACGATCGAGGTCCGACCGGCCAGCGCCTCACCCAGCGCTTGCTGGACCGCGGCTTCCGACGCGGAGTCCAGCGACGCGGTTGCCTCGTCGAGGATCACCACCCGCGATCGGCCGAGCAGTAGCCGTGCGATGGTCAGCCGCTGTCGCTGGCCACCGGACAGCCGGTAGCCGCGCTCCCCGACCACGGTATCGAGGCCGTCGGGCATCTCGCGGACGACGTCGGCCAGCCGGGCGCGTTCCAGTGCCCGCCACAACTCCTCGTCGGTTGCGTCAGGCGCGGCCAGCCGCAGGTTCGACGCGATCGACTCGTGAAACAGGTGCCCGTCCTGGGTCACCATGCCGACGGTCTCCTTCAGCGACGCGAACGTCACGTCGCGCACATCTACCCCGTTTAATTTGACGGACCCCGAATCAACATCGTAGAGCCGGGCGATCAGCGACGCGATGGTCGACTTGCCCGCGCCCGACGAACCGACCAGCGCCACCATTTCGCCAGGGCCTGCGGTAAACGAAATGCCGTGCAGCACTTCGTCTCCTGCGCGAATATCGGTCTCGCTGAGCACCGCTACCTCTTCGAGCGAGGCCAACGACACCTTGTCGGCAGAGGGATACGAGAACCGCACGTTGTCGAATTCGACCGACACTGGGCCATCGGGTACAGCGACGGCACCAGGCTTCTCTTGGATCAGCGGTTCGAGGTCGAGCACCTCGAAGACCCGCTCGAAACTCACCAGCGCACTGGCGATCTCAACGTGCGCGTTGGCCAGCGCGGTCAGCGGGGAGTACAACCGGGTCAGCAGCAGAGCCAGTGCCACGATGGCTCCGGTTTGCAAGTGCCCGCCGACGGCCAGGACGCCGCCCAGCCCGTACACCAGGGCCAGCGCGAGTGCCGACATCAGCGTGAGCGAATTCATGAACACCGATTGCAGCATCGCAGTGCGCACGCCGATGTCGCGCACGCGTCCGGCACGGATCTCGAACTCGCGCGACTCGGTGGCCGGGCTGCCGAACAACTTGACCAACGTCGCGCCGGGGGCCGAAAAGCGTTCGGTCATCTGCGTATTCATCGTCGCGTTGTGGACGGCGGCTTCGCGCGAAAGACGCGCCATGGTCCGTCCGATCCAGCGGGCGGGCACCAGGAACAGCGGCATCAACAGCAGCGACAGCAGCGTCACCTGCCAGGAGATCCTGAGCATGACGACGAGCGTCAGCGTGAGCGTGACCACGTTGGTGATGACGCCGGAAAACGTGTCGGAGAACGCCCGTTGCGCGCCCATCACATCGTTGCCCAGCCGGCTCACCAGGGCACCTGTGCGGGTGCGCGTGAAGAAGGCGACCGGCATCCGCTGCACGTGGTCGAACACGGCGGTCCGCAGATCGAGGATGAGCCCTTCGCCGATCGTCGACGATAGCCACCGCGTCACCAGCGATACCCCGGCCTCGGCGACGGCGACCGCGGCGATCACTGCGGCCAACATCACGACGACCCCGACGGCGCCTGCGCCGATCTCGTCGACGACGCGCCCCGCCAGCAGCGGAGTGGCCAAACCGAGCAGTGCGCTGACGACGCTGACCGCCACGAACACGCCCAGCCGGCGGTGATGACGCCCGGCAAAGCGCCAAATCCGCCGCAGCAACGTGCGGTCGGCCAGCGACCGCAGATCGCCGCCCTTGGCGTGCGTCTGCCGGTACAACGTATGCCGGGCTACCGTCTCAAAGCTCATCGAATTCACCGTAAAACCTCAACAATGGATGAGGTCAACGACTTCCCGAGCGGTCCAGAGGTTAAACCCGGGGGGTGATGCGTGCCAGGTCCGTCTCGATGTCGGCGACCCTGGCCGCATCGATGCCCCACGGCTTTTCCACCCCGACACGCGTGTCGAGGTCCCACAGCACGCATCGCTCACCGGGCCCAGCGACCATTGACCACGCGATCACCGTCCGCCGAAGTTGTTCGCCCATCGGGTCGGTGGCGGCGGGGGCGTTCTCCGGTGCGCCGCCTTCGGGGTGGTGGTGCAGAAAACGGCCATAAGCCTTATCGCAGAACGCAAAATACCGTGCGGTGCAGAGGATGAAGCCGTGCCACGCCTCGTCCACGGCGTGCGACGGCATCCCGATGACCTGGTTGTCGCGCAGCGCTGCCGCACAGCAGCGCAGCCATTGCCGCAAACCTTCTTCGACGAGCTCACGGGGCTGCCACGGGCACGTCTTGAATACCGCAGGGGGCAGATCGAGCGCCGCGACCACGGCATTGGCTCGATCGATCGAATTCGTGCGCCGGTGACGTATGCCGATACTCTATGTCGTTCTGGCAAATCGGCCGTAGCATTCCGGGCATGAATGGCGTCGGGCTCGTCGTCGGCGTGGCGATCGCGGGACTGCTCGTCGCGGTGATGGTCATCGGGATGCGGCGGGGTCGACGCACCCCGAATTCTGTTGCACACGAACGGGCCGCGAGTCCTGCAGCACGGACGCAACCGCGTCCACCCAGCGGAGCCAAGGGCGCCTACACCGCCGGCCGGGTCAAAGATCGTCGGTCGCTGTGGGCGCTCCGGTATGGGGCTGGGGGCGGCTTGCCCGCTGCCGTGTGGACAGCCGGCGCCGGTGTCTACATGACAAAAAAGGACGGCGTCGGTGATCCGGCCGCGGGCTGCAGTGGCAGCCCCGGGGTGATGGGCGGCGCCGCCTGCGGCGGGGGCGTGGGCTGCGGCGGCGGGGTCGGCTGCGGTGGAGGAGGCTGCGGCGGTGGCGGCGGCTGCGGCGGAGGCAGCTGACCGGCGGTCAGACCACCCCGAAGTAGCCGATGACGCCGGCGGCGACCACCACGATCAGCGGATTGAGCTTGGTGAACACGAAGATCGCCGTGCAGATGGCGGTCAGCAGATAAGCCCGCCAGTCGTGGTCGGCGGCGCGGCTCATCACCAGCGCGGTCGCCAGGATCAGGCCCACGGTCAGCGGCGCGAAGCCCTTCTCGACCGCGGCGCGCAGCTTCGACTTCTGCGCCTTCTGCCAAAACAGGGTGAGGACGTACACCAGTGTGGCCGCGGGAAACACCATCGCGACGGTCGCGACGACACCTCCGACGATCGCTCCCGGAACGCCGCCGACTTCCAGCCCCGCTCCGTAGCCGACGAGCGCGACGATCAGGATGCTCGGCCCCGGCGCAGCCTGCGAAATCGAGAACACATCGGCGAACTGCGAGTCGGTCAGCCAGTGATGCCCCTTGACCGCCTGCATGTGCATCTCGGGGAGCACCGCGTTCCCGCCACCGATCGACAGCAGCGACAGCGATGCGAACAGACCGGCGATCTGCAGGTATGTGCTCACGCGGGACGCCTTCTCGGCCACGCCCACACCAGGGCGAGGGGGGCGACGATCGCGAGGGTCACCGGAAGGGGCCACCGCAGCAGGCCGTTGAGAATGAAGCAGGCGAGCGCCAGCAGCAGGGGCACCAGCGAGGTGACGCATTTGCGGCCGGTCTGGATGACCATCGCGATGGTCAGGGCCACCGCAGCCGCCGAGGCGCCGTGCAGCACGCTCTTGACCGCAGGCACCTCCTTGAAGCGAAAGTAGATGAAGCCCATCAGGAGAACGAAAGCCAGCGGCATCAGGGTCAAGCCGAGCAGCGCCGCCAGTGCGCCCGGAATGCCTTTCAGCTTGGTACCGACGAAC
The DNA here is from genome assembly GCA_001665255.1 of Mycobacteriaceae bacterium 1482268.1. Classification (GTDB taxonomy): domain Bacteria; phylum Actinomycetota; class Actinomycetes; order Mycobacteriales; family Mycobacteriaceae; genus Mycobacterium. The sequence goes on from LZSH01000428.1 coordinate 7,785, forward strand.
ACGGCCATGTTCACCTGATTGGCGCCGGGCAGGATGCGGCACATCGTCATCGCGCTGAGGAACTCCTCCTCACCCATCCAGTGCTTCTCGACGACGAGCACCTCCCGCGACCAGGCCGACAGGCCGCCGCCGAACGACGCGAGCGCAATGTGGTTGAACGTCCATGCCAACTCGACGAGTGAGACTTCGCCGCGCTCCGCGTCTAACTCATCCATGAGCCAAGGCCCCTTCGCGTGAGCGTCACTCGTGGATGAGGTCTTCGTCGTGCGGGAAGTCGTCCTCGTCGTGGTGGGCGGATTCCAGCGGGTCCGGCGCCTCGTAGTGGTGCGAGGAGTCCCAGTCGGAGTCGAACACCCGCTTCAACCGGCTGACGAGCTCCGGGTCTTCGGTCAGGATGCCGAGCTCACGGCGAAGATCGAACGCGCTTCGGTCGATGTTCATCGACCCGACCAGCGCCCTGGCGTTGTCGACAATGATCAGCTTCGCGTGCACACGCAGGTTCTTCTGCTTGTGCACCTTCACCCCGAAGCGCTTCAGCGTGCGGAGCGACGCGAACGTGTCGAGGATGTCCCATTCGCTGATGCCATGTTTACCGCCGCACAGGACGTGCACTTTGACACCGCGATGCGCCGCCGCGGCCAGCCGCTCGAGGATGACCGCGTCGACGAACTTGGGGTGCTGCACATCCAGCCGGTGTTCGGCCAGATCGATGAACTGGGCCATGTGGTAGCGCGAGTTGGCGTTACTCCACAACAGCCCTTCATACGCTTCGCATTTCCAGTCGAGGTGGTCCCAGTCGGCGTTGAACACCTCGACGATCTGGGCCACGTGCAGAAGGTTGTAGGTGATCACGCCGTAGTCGCGGGTGACCGTGAAGTACTTCTCCATCAAGTTGAATGTGGCGACCAAGGCGGCCTTCTCGTCCACGACGATGGACTTCTCGTGCGTCACATAGAACTTGGAACTGGCCCATTGCACCGCTATCCCCGCGGCCTGGAATTGCTCGAAGGTTTCGTCGTTGGCCCGGTCTCCGCCCGAGCGTTGCGCGTTGAGCATGACGCGGACGTCGACGCCTGCCCGCTTTTTGGCGATGACGGCGGCGATCAATTGCGGCTCGGTGAAGGTGAATTGTTTGATCAGCAATGACGTTTCGGCTGAATTGATGAATTCGAGAACCGGTTCCACACCGTCGTCGGGTTCGACGATCAGACGGGGAGAGGACGTCAGCATGGTTTCGGCATGCTAGCACCGGGAACAGGCGGTCGCTTTGCTATCCGATGAACGTTCACCGGTGCCGTGACATCGCAGTGACATGACCGCTGCGAAGGTGATAGCACCCGGGTCTTGCGCCTATCCCAATAGGCGCGCTCGATCAGGCAAGATGTCGTGCATGGACAGTAGTTCGGTTTCTCCCCGGGTGCTCGTTGTCGACGACGACGACGACGTGCTCGCGTCGCTGGAGCGCGGCCTGCGGCTGTCCGGATTCGAC
>LZSH01000429.1 GCA_001665255.1 Mycobacteriaceae bacterium 1482268.1
TCAGCGAAGTAGCCGTTGACCTCTTCGGGCAGCGCGTGCTGGGGATGACGGCGGCGGGCGATCTTGGCCACGTGCAGCGCCAGGGCGCCCATCCGGTCGACGTCGGCGACGATCTGGATCGAGCTGACGATCGCCCGCAGATCGCCTGCGACCGGAGCCTGCAGAGCCAGTAGCACGAACGCCGACTCCTCAGCCTTGGCGCTCATCGACGCGATCTGTTCGTGGTCGGTGATCACCTGCTCGGCAAGCACCAGGTCGGCTTGCAGCAGGGCCTGGGTGGCGCGCTCCATCGCAATACCGGCCAGGCCACACATCTCGCCGAGCTGGTTGGTGAGCGCATCTAGCTGCTCGTGGTACGCAGTTCGCATATGCCCAGCCTACGGGCTGGTCTGATGAATCGTCACGATGTGCACGGTGAACGAACGGTGAATGCCGCCTGCAGAAACGCGGTGGCCTGGCGAAATGCCGTCGCTGCTACTCGCAGCTGGTGTCGGCGGCGTTGGTGACCGTGAGGTCTTCCGGCAGCTGTGTCGGCGTACTGCCGCTGCCGTGTCGGACATGCACTTGCACCGAAGACCCGCTCGGCTTCGGGGGGGTTACCGCCGAGAAGTCGGAGCCGAGAACCACCTGCACGGTTTTGCCCTTGCCGTTGACCCGCTCGATCGTCGGCGCCTGCAAGGAAGATGCCACCGTGGCCGCGGCCTCTTCGTTGCCTGGTGAGAAGAAAACCGTCGTCGAGCTCACCTGACCCGGATAGTCGTCTGGGGTGGTGACGTTGAAGCCGTGCTGCTGCAATTCGGTTGCGGCAGTTGCGCCCAGGCCGTCCTGGCCCGTGGAGTTCGACACCTGCACGGTGACCGAGGTGGGGTCGGTCGTGATCGCGTCGACCACCTCGCCGGCGTCGGCAGACACCTTCGGTGTCGCGGTCTGGCTCGGCGTCGATGCGGGCGTCTGCTTTTTCAGCGACTCGGGCGTGCCGGGCACGGGTGTGTTGTCGGCGTTCTTCTCTTCCGGCAGCGGATCGTCGTTGATGATCGCATCGAAGATCGCACGGGTGTCGTCCTCGCGCAGGTGCTCGTTGCCCCATTCATCCATGTATCCGGTTGTCGGGACGGTGAGGAAGGTGATGCGCCCGGCGGCGACGTTCTGCAGCGACTGCCCGAGCTCCACGAGGTCCTTGGTATCGATGTTGTCGACGTAGCTGTCGTTGATGAACTGGTTGACGACGTTGTTGAGCTTGTTCAGCGAAAAGAAGACTTCCTTGGAAATCAGGGAGCGCAGCAGCGACGACAGGAACAGCTGCTGACGCTTGATGCGGCCGTAGTCGCCGTTGGTCTCGGTGGTCACCTGGCGGGCGCGCACGTAATTCAGCGCGGTGTGGCCGTCGACCGTCTGGCGGCCCGCATTGGTCAGCACCGTGCCGAGCTCGTAATCCTCCAGCGGGGTGGTGCTGCAGACCTCGACACCGCCGAGCGCGTCGACCATCTTCGAGAATCCGGCGAAGTCGACGGCCATGAACCGGTTGATGGACAGGCCCGACAGTTTCTGGATGACCTTCACCAAACATTTGGGGCCGCCGAACGAGAAGGCGGAGTTCAGCTTCGTCTCGGTGTAGATCTGGTCGGGGCCGTAGGTTTGGGTGTCCTCGTCGTACAGCGGACCGTATTCGCCAGTCTCGGGGTTCCAGGACTCGCATTTCATCGGCTCGATGTTCAGGTCGCGCGGAAAGGACACCGCGACAACGCGTTCCCGGTTGGCCGGGATGTTGACGAGCATGATCGTGTCGGAGCGGGCACCGCCGGCATCCTCGGTGTCACCGGCACCCATTTCGGCGTTCGCGCCGAAGCGGCTGTCGATCCCGACGATGAGGAAGTTCTCGTCACCGAACTGTGCGTTGGGATCCATGATGTCGCGCGAACCAGGATCGAGTGCCGACACCCGATTCAGCATGTTGTTCTTGGCCGACTGCCACTGCCACGCGCCTCCGGTCAATACCAGCGCCAGCACGGCGAATATCGCGGCCAGGGCACGGCCGGCCACCATGACCCGGCGCCGCGAGTTGCGCTTCTTCGCAGGATCGACGGGGTCGGCGCCGAACTCTGCGACGCGCTCGAGCCGTGACCGGCGCAACGCCGCCAGGTCGGGAAGCTCGTCGGCATAGGACAGGACGGGGATGATCTCGGTGTCTGGATCCGACGGCTCCGGGGGCTGGCTCCGGAGCAGGCGCGGCTGCCGGCGCGGCCGCTTCGTCGCGTCGGGCGACGGGGCGGGCTCGCGCTCGACGGAGGGTTCCGGTTCGGCCTCGGGTGCCGCGCGCTTGCTCGAGAGATCCGCGGGCGCCGAGCCGGTGACCTTGGCGATCAGGTCGGCAACCGTCACGCCGTCGGTGTGGCTGCCGGTGGAGGATGACGTCGACGAGGTGTCGGTGTCCTGGTAGTTGGCGCCGGTTTTTCGTTCCCAGGGCGCGGCGGCTCGCGGGAGCCGAGGCGGTCCGGTAAGCCACTGGTTGTCGCCGTTCACATCGGACGCGCGCGGGCGGCCAGGAGTGGCGTTATCGCCGTCACTCATGTCCCTACTGGCCTCCGACCGTATGAGCTAGCGTGCGCGTCGATGCCCATCAGCTGCTGCGCTGCCGCCACCCGATTTGAAGCGGCACTATCCAAGGCCCCAGATGCGGAGCCGATAACGACAAGACTCATATCGTACTGAGAGATCCTGAGAGACGTAATGTCGAGATGGTCTCGGTTCACCCACCGGAATGCATCACATCGGCGCCTGCGGGCACCGTGCAGTCGTCGGGGTCGGCCAGCCACCCGTCGGGTAGCGCCACCGACGCCGGTGAGCCCTGACGCCCGCGCGGGCCGGTCGCGGCATCGGGAAAGGCCACATCCTCGTCCAGCTTGGCGAGCAGTTCGTCGAGTTCAGCCCGCGTTTTGACGAGCGCCAGCGCGCGGCGGAGCTCGGGGCCTGCGGGGAAGCCGTGCAGGTACCAGGCGATGTGCTTCCGGATGTCGCGCATGCCTTTGTCCTCACCGAAGTGGGCGCTCAGCAGCTCGCCATGCCTGCGGATGATCCCCGCCACCTCGCCCAGTGTGGGCGGTCTCACACTCGGCCGGCCGGCGAATGCGTCGGACAGTTCGGCGAACAGCCAGGGCCTGCCGAGGCAGCCGCGGCCGATGACGACGCCGTCGCAGCCGGTCGTGGCCATCATCGTCAGCGCGTCGTCGGCGTCGAAGATGTCCCCGTTTCCGAGCACCGGAATACCGGTGACATGTGCCTTCAGGGCGGCGATCTGCTCCCAGTCGGCGGTTCCGGAGTAGCGCTGCGCGGCCGTGCGGGCATGCAGTGAGACGGCTGCGGCACCTTCCTCGGCGGCGATGCGGCCCGCGTCGAGGTGAGTGTGGTGGGCGTCGTCGATGCCGATCCGGAACTTGACCGTCACCGGCACCGTCGAACCCTCGGTGGCGCGCACCGCAGCGGCCACGATCTGGCCGAACAGCCTGCGCTTGTAGGGCACCGCGGCACCGCCACCGCGGCGCGTGACCTTGGGCACCGGGCAGCCGAAGTTCATGTCGATGTGGTCGGCGAGGTCCTCGTCGACGATCATCTTGGCCGCGGCGTAGGTGTTTGCCGGGTCGACCGCGTACAGCTGCAGCGAGCGCGGCGACTCGTCGGGCCCGAACGTCGTCATGTGCATCGTCACCGGGTGGCGCTCGACGAGCGCGCGGGCCGTCACCATCTCGCAGACGTAGAGCCCGCTGACCGTGCCGGCCCGGGCCAGTTCGAGTTCGCGGCACAGGGTGCGGAAGGCGACGTTCGTGACGCCGGCCATCGGCGCCAGCACCACCGGGCTGGCCAGCCGAATAGGACCGATCCGCAGCTGTGCGCGGGTTTCGGTCAGGAGGCTGATGACGCCAGAACCTTCTTGGATTCCAGGCGCTCGGCCTTCTTCGCCTCGCGCTCGAGGCGCTTCTGCTTGGCGGTCTCGAACTTCTCGCACGCCTCTTCGAGCTCCTCGACGAGGACCCCGAGGTCGTCGCGCATGCGGGCGGCCTCTCCGGTGAAGTCGTCGCGCTCGAAGATGCGCCACTTCTTCAGCACCGGCATCACCACATCCTCGAGGTGTATGCGCGGGTCATACACGCCGCCGACAGCGATGATCACGGCCTTGCGGCGGAACTCCGGCACGGTGTATCCGGGCATCTTGAAGTTGCGCAGCACGCGGTGCAGCGAGTGCATGGCCTGATCCGGTGCGATGTCGAAACCGGCCTCGCTGACATCGCGGTAGAAGATCATGTGCAGGTTCTCGTCGGCCGAAACACGTTGCAGCAGTTGGTCGGCGATGGTCTCCTCGCACGCCTTACCGGTGTTGCGGTGCGAGACGCGAGTGGCCAACTCCTGGAACGTCACGTAGATGACCGAGTCGAACAGGCTCTCGGCGAACAGGTCGCCCTGCTGGTTCTGGCCGGGGCTGAAGCCGCGGGTCACCTGCTCGAGACGCAGTGTCTCCAGCGCGACGGGATCGATGGCGCGGGTGACGACCAAGTAGTCGCGCAGCGCGATGCCGTGCCGGTTTTCCTCGGCGGTCCAACGATTCACCCACTGGCCCCACGCGCCATCCATGCCGAAGTTCATCGCGATCTCGCGGTGGTAGGACGGAAGGTTGTCCTCGGTCAGCAGGTTCTGCACCATCGCGACCTGGGCGACCTCCGAGAGCACCGACTGTCCGGGCTCCCAGTCCTGGCCGCCGAGCGCGTAATAGTTCTTGCCGTCCGACCACGGGATGTAGTCGTGTGGGTTCCAGTCCTTGCGCATCGAAAGGTGCCGGTTGAGGTTCTTCTCAACGACGGGCTCGAGTTCGTGCAGCAGATGCAGGTCGGTCAGGTTCTCGTGCATCAGCCCTGCGTCCTCCTTGGGGGCGGACCGGCCGTCAAATCTCCTGGGACGGGGTCCGCGGTTATCTGTACCTCGTGGTTGCACTGAATATATCTGTGTAACCCGGTGACATCAAGTTCAACCGACGGCGTGGCGGCGTCGGAAAGGTCACGATTGACGGCGCCATTTATACCGGCTACCCACATCGGTCGTCGCGGTCGTCCTGCTCGCGGGTTCCACTGGTCAGAGGTATGGTTTGCGCAGGCAGTGAAGGGCGCCTAAGTTCCTGGCAACCGGTTGACCTTAGACATAGGTGGGCACGTGAAGATGATCATCATTTCGGCCAGCGTCGGCGCCGCGGGCGTTGCGATGGGCGCGCTGGGGCTGATGGGCGCGGGCGTCGCCTCCGCCGCGCCGGATGTGGTGGGAATGACGTACGGCGACGCCGTTTCCAAGATCGAAGAGGACGGCGGCACGGCGAAGATCTCGGTGACCGTCGGCGATCGTCAGGCTGCGATGGGTGATTGCCTGGTCACCAACGCCACCGATGCGCCTTTCGTTCGCGACCTCGGGGACACGTTCGGGCATGCCGACAGTGAGGTGCTGTTGACCCTGAACTGCAACCGCGGCGCCGCGACGGCCACTGTGCCAGGAGCCTCTGCGGCCAGCCCGGAGGGCCGTGCCTTCACGGCCAAGGCCGAGGAGGCCGCCAAAGCGCAGCAGAGCGAGCAAGAAGAGCTCGCGCAGGCCGGCGAAACCCCGGGCGCAACCGAGGACATCCCCACCGGGTAGTCCTCGCCCCACGAGCTCAGGACGTCGACACCCGATTGAGCACCATGTCGACGCAGTGGTCGATGAACTGCTCGCGGGTCGCCGTCAGCCTGCCGTCAAGGTAGGCGATGAACAGTGCCGTCAGCGCTCCGAGCAGTCCGGTGGCGGCCATCGCTTGCTTGGCAGGCTCGGCGATCTCGTTGATGCGGGTGACCTTGCGCTGCAACAGCTCAATGAAACTCGGCATCCAGCTCGCGCCGGACCGGGTCAGCACCGGCTCGACGGTCGGGGCGAGCAACAGCACCCTTCCGCGGGTGGGGTCGTCGACCATCAGTGCGACGAACCGTTCGACGGCATCGTGTGCACTGGTGGATGACGAGAGCGTCGTCATTGCCTTCGCGCAGACGTCGTCGTAGACGGCGCGAACGAATTCGTCTCTGTCGGAGAAGCTTTCGTAGAAATAGCGTTCGGTGAGCCCGGTCGCCCTGCACACCGCCCGCACGGTCAGTGCAGGACCGCGCTCACCACCCAACAACTGGACGCCCGCGGCAATCAGCTCGTTGCGACGCAGCGCCTGGCGGTCCTCAAGCGGAACGCCGGACCACCGGCCCCGTCGTTGACCCCCAGCCACATCACTCCTAGACTCACCGTGACAACGTACGTAGTCAAAAGCTACGCTGACGCCGATCGGAAGCACACCAGTGACCCAAGATACGTCCGAGGCATGCCCGGTGACCACCGCAACGACACCGGTTGCCGCCGGCTGCCCGGTGTCGGGCGGTGGATATGACGCGCTGCCGGAGCCGCTCGGCCCCGACTCGCTGACGTGGAGATACTTTGGCCAGTGGACCGGCCTGCTTCAGGGCACCTGGGCCGGGTCGATGCAGAACATGCACCCCCAGCTGGGTGCAGCGGTGAAAGACCACTCCATCTTCTTCATGGAGCGGATCCCCCGGCTACTGCGGTCGATCTATCCCATCGGCGGCGTGGTCTTCGACGCCGATCGAGCCCCCAAGACCGGCGCCGAAGTCCGCGATTACCACATCGGCATCAAAGGCATCGACGAGAAGGGCCAGCGGTACAGCGCGCTGAACCCCGACGTCTTCTACTGG
>LZSH01000430.1 GCA_001665255.1 Mycobacteriaceae bacterium 1482268.1
ACACGTCGAGCCGCTCGCGGTAGTCATCGGAGCCGAAGTCAGCCAATCCGGTGTCGGCGGTGGCTTTGGCGTGCAGCACATCGGCGTCGAGAGGGCATTCGGGCGCCATCATCGCCATCATGTCGCGGATCTGTTGCGCCTCGGAACTGAAGCGCGGCTCAACGAGGTCGTCCAGGTGGACGACGGCACCATGCGTCACGGGACTTATGTTACTCTGAGTTTCGTAATGACAACAGACCTCGGCCGCCCTCGCGATCCGCGTATCGACGATTCGGTGCTGCGCGCGACCGTCGAGTTGTTGGGCACGTCTGGCTACGCCGACCTCTCGGTCGACGCCATCGCGAAAAAGGCGGGCACCAGCAAGCCGGCGATCTATCGGCGCTGGGCGAGCAAGGCGCATCTCGTGCACGAGGCGGTGTTTCCGATCTCCGAGACGACGGAGCTGGTCGCGACCAGATCGCTGAACGGCGACGTCCGCGAGATGGTGCGACGCACGGCGAGCGTGCTGACGACCCCGGCCGCGCGGGCGGCGCTGCCCGGACTGCTGGCGGAGATGGCGACCGACCCGGCGCTGCACGCCAA
>LZSH01000431.1 GCA_001665255.1 Mycobacteriaceae bacterium 1482268.1
GGCGCGGGCCGCCAATGCCCGTGAGCGGCTTGGGGATCCGACGGCGCATGCCGAGATCCTGGCCATGCGCGCGGCTGCAGCGATTCTCGGTGACGGCTGGCGGCTCGAGGGCACCACGCTGGCAGTGACCATCGAGCCGTGCACGATGTGTGCCGGCGCGTTGGTGATGGCGCGGGTGTCGCGGTTGGTATTCGGGGCGTGGGAACCCAAGACCGGCGCGGTCGGCTCGCTGTGGGACGTGGTGCGTGATCGCAGGCTGACGCATCGGCCGGAGGTCGTCGGCGGGGTGTTGGCGCAGGAGTGTGCCGCGCCGCTGGAGGCGTTCTTCGCCCGGCAGCGATTGGAATAGACCGTCGGAGGTTCGGTAGGCTGCCACACGGTGGCGTGTCCGAGCGGCCTAAGGAGCACGCCTCGAAAGCGTGTGACGGGTAACCCCCGTCCGAGGGTTCAAATCCCTCCGCCACCGCCAAGCTGGTCTGCCTGAAACGGCAGGGAGCGCCGGTTCGGTGACCGCCGGGCCGACGCTGTTTTCTCAACTCCGCAGTTGCCACCGGCGGCTACCTGACGACGGGCGCTGAAGCAACCGGACACGAGCCCATCGCTATAGAGATCTATCTCCAATTTCGCAGATCGCAAACCAACCCGTCACGGCGTTGGTCGGTAGTTGTTTGCCGGCGAGCGGGGTACGTGCGTCTTGTCATCCCAGCTCTATACGCATGGCGCTCGCCGCGCTGCGATGAACCTCGTGGGCTTGAAGCGCAATGCCTTCACAATGGAAGCCGAAAGTTTCCAGCTGTCTCAGAACTCGAACGTTCGCGTCGCTGACGTCGCCGGGAAAGACATCCGGACCCCCCACTTCCATGAGGGGTCCGGACGTATCGCCGATACGGCAGGAGTCTCAGGAGCCGTCGCGATGGCGACTGCCCGACTTCGCAAGACCACGGCTGACCATGTAGCCAACACTGAGGACCACAACGTACAGCCAGGCTTGATCGGCCCGGAAGTAGTCTTCGTGGGCGCCGCTGGTCTTGACTAAGTAGGACGCGAGCAGCACCGCGACGGTCGCAACGACGAAGACGACGAATTCGGTTGTCTTGTAGAACGGTTTCGTTTCATCGCCGCGTCGGACGCGAGTAGGTCGCGACTCTGCAGCGATGGTGTCAGGGGTATCCGTGCGACGAGTGACGGTCGGATTACTGGTGGTCATGAACAACTCCTTCGGGTGCCGTCGAGCTGAGTCGAGCCGGCATGCAATAAGGGACGCAGCCTCAAGAAGTCTGCGCTGAATCAAAATTGAAGGCCCAGTCATGGCAGTACATAAGTGATATGTGATGACTGGCTGGTCAGAATCCCGGTGGCGTGCTGTAGCTCCACGGCACTTTCAGAGCCACCAAGACAAGAATCGATACCTCGGTCTGAAGCACCGACCCCACGAAGGTACCCCTGCGCGGGCCGCCCCAAACCACTGGGAGGCGACGGGCAGCGGGGCAACGCTAGCGTCTTAACAAAGGGGATGAACCCCACTGTCCGCCTTGCAGGAGACGACAGGGTCATCCCTCACTGCCTCTCCCACTGGAGCAAGCGTCTTTCCGCGGCCAAGCATGATCAAACTGCTTTCGGAAAACTGTGGGCTAACTTTCCGGCCTCGTGCGCCGGTATCGCAGGAACATGTACGAGTCGTGCAACACTGCGTGGCGCAGTTCCAAGGCGGCCGGGACTAGTTGTCGACTCGGTGGTCGGTGGCCGACGGGTTGGCTGCCGGCGAGTAGCGGCGCGATGGTGACGCAAATTTCGTCGACGACATCCGCGTCGATGAGTTGATCGAGAAGTGTGGGCCCGCCCTCGCACAGGATCCGCTGCATGCCCAGGGCGCGGAGCTGCTGGACAGCCCCAGCGAGATCGACGACGTCCTCGCCGGCCATCAGGAGTCTCCAGCGCGTGTCACTGTCCAGCGAATGAGTTCGCACGGCGCTTTTGCTGGTGACCAGGATTGGGGTCAAAGTGGCGTCCACGAACAACGTCGGCGGGAGCTGTCCAGATTGGCTGACGACTGCGATCGGTGGCGGCGCGAGGCCGCGATCGGCTCCGCGCAGCGCTTCCTGAGCCGCAGTGAAACGTGCCGGACCGTACCGCTCGGTGCGCGCGGTGCCTGCCCCGACGAGGACGACGTCGGCGAAGGCTCGCAAGTCGCGCAGCAGGTTTTGGTCAGCCGGGCACGACAGAGTTCCGGCGCGGTCACGGAAAGCTGCGGCGCCGTCGGCACTGAAGATCATGTTCGCCCGCACACCATCGGGCGCGTCGGCGTAGAGCCCTGCCAGATCAGCAGGATCGTCGATCCTCGTGAACTGCGTCATGCTTCGTGCCCCGGCTCTAGATCTCGCACGTCGGCAAACGAAACCCAATCACGGGACATGCCGGATGCGTTTCCATCGGTGGGTTCCAGTAGATGGCCGACGTGGTCACCGACGTCGAATCGATCGAGGATGCGGCCGACGAACCATGCCGAAGCGTCGGTCAGTATCGGCAAGCCCAAAGGGCCGGCCTCCCAGGCGCAACGGGCAAACTTGTCGACCTCGTCGCCGGTCTCACTGCCGAACAGTTGTGCAGTGGCCAGATGTTCGCGCGACAGCACGTGAACAGCCAGATGTGTGGACTGTTGCGCTATGCGGAAGGTGTGGTTTCGCCGAGAAAGGCCGACAAGGAACCGCGGAGGGTGGATGCTGGTTTGGCTGGCAAAGCCCACCAGGCAACCTGCAGCGGCTCCATCGTCGGCGGCTTTGGCGGTCACCACAAACATCGGATAGTTGAGCGCCGCAACGATGTCATCGAAGGCTTCTGATCCGCTCATCGCTTGAGGATATGGCTAAGCAACCCGCTGATCAGTTTCATCGAGTCGGTGACAATCCGGATGCAGAGCCATATCACTACTTGTATCGGGTGTGGTATAGCGCGATGATCATGATGTGTTTAACGCTCTGGTCAATTTCTTCATCTATGACCCGAGCGTTGTGCCGCTCAGCTTTGCCATCTACGCGATGCTGGGAGTGGTCGGCACGATCATCGGCACCATGTGAGCTATGGCAGCACCGTCTTCATGAGCATCACGTTGTAGTCGGACCATAGCGAGAGGTTGTAGTAGATCTCTTTTCCTGTTGACCACGGATGCAGGTACGGCGCATAAATGCCGCCGGGGAAGTCGAACGACGACACGAGCATCTGTTCGGGACCCCAGGGGCCCTGCGGAGCGGGGGCGGTCCGGGCGACCACGTCGTTGTTGCCGTTGCAGTAGAGCGCCAGGAACTGTTTGAGGTGGGTGTTGTACTGCACGGACATCTCGCCGACGGGAGCGGGGATCACTGGTTGCGCCGCCCCGGGATTCTGTGGCACCCAGTTCGCGCCGTCCCAGTACTCGTAGCGGCTGAGCTCGGGAACCAAATTCTGCGGGACGCGGGAGACGAACGCCGGTCCGCCACGCCCGGATGGGGTGCCATAGGAATAGACGAAACCGTCGCCAGGCTTGAGGTACGAGCCGACCTGAAACTTCTCGCCGCCCGGGACATAGGGCACGCGAGGCGTGGCTTCTTGCGACGCCGGCCGGACGCTCTGGGGATAGACGCCCCAGTGCTCACCGTTGTCGGGCGACACCGCGACCGCCGAGAAGTTCGTCGTCCATGAACCTGGATTGTCCCAGCTCCTGATCGACATGAAACTCATGTATTGCGTTGTCCCGACAGCGATTCCAGAGGTTGGAATGATACCCGTCTCCGACGGTGCGAACTTGATGCTGTTGATGATCTGCTTGGACAGCGCAGGCGCCCACAGCGGCGAGCCCGAATACTTGTTGTTCACAACGCCGTCGGGGATGCTGATCGTCTTGGCCAGCGATCGGTCGCTGGTGCGGAACATTGTGTTGTATCGCCACTGCTTGCCGCGCACGCTGCAGTAGCCGATGGTGTCCCCGAACGCCATCAGCACCTGGTTGTTCGCGGGATCGCCGTTGTCCCACATGATTCCGAGGTCGGTTCCGGTGATCGCAAAGCGTTTGATGGTGTCGTTGGGGCTGTGTGGTCCGGTGACCCAGCCGACGAGGGAGGTGCCCGGCGGCGGACCGGGGTCGGGTGCGGGCGCGGGGCCCGGCGGCGCGGGCTCCGGTGCCGGTGCGGCGATGGCTGCCGCGTCGGGCACCGGTGGGGGAGCGGGCGGGGGAGCCACCCCGGCCTGCTGTTGCACGCGCCCGGTCTGCGGCGTGAAAGCGTTGAGGATCGACCGGGAGAGCCGACCCAGGTTGGGTAGTGGCGCACTGTCTTTCGCCTTGCTCGGCCGGTGCCCGATGGGCGGTCCGTTGACACCGGGCAGTGCCGGAGTCGCAGCGGTGTTCGGGGCCGCGGGCGGTTGAGCCTCGGCGGCCGCGCCCGTGCAGGGTTCGGCGGTGGCAGGCGGCGCGACAACGATCGAGACCACGAGTCCGATGGCGGCCGCCGACGCCACAGGTACCGAGGCGAGCCGGCTAAACGGCGACATGTCACACCTTTCGAGGGGCAGGACGCCGCATTGACGTTCCGCTTGGCAAGATGTGACGATAGTGATCAATGGGGCTCATGAGATCAGCGATGTGCTGAAAGGTACCGATCCGTGACCGTGTCGCAATCCAAAACCGCATAGAAAACGGCGGCACCGCAAGGGATGCCGCCGTTTTCGTGTAAGTGGCGCTGCGCTACGGGCAGCTGACCTCGATCTCGAAGGGCTTGGTGACCAGTCCCGCCATCGGATTGGCCATATCCGTGCCCGACGCGGTGCCGGAGATCTTGTAGGTGTTGCCGTCCTTCTCAGCCTTGGCCTCGCCCTGACCGGCGTTCTCCTGGAAGCCCAGCACCGCACCGTTGACATTCCCAAGCCCGACCGAGTGAACCGTCGGTTTGTCGCCCGAGCTGACGACTGCGCCGATGCCCGTCGTGGCGTCGCCGATGGCGATGTTGACGTTCTCGCCCATCGTGCTGCAGACAACGGTGCCCTGCACGGCCTGGTCCTTGCCGTCGATCGTCACCGTGCTCTTGCCCTGCGCAGAGGCAGCCGATGTCGTCGGACCACTGGTTTCCGACTTCTTGTCCGACGAACAGCCTGACAGGCCGGCGATGACAATCGCCGCGCCGCCGACGGCGACCACGAACCCACGCTTCACCAGTGTTCTCCTTTTGTTGTCGCGGTCCGTCAAGATCGCGGACCGTCTCTGGTGAGTATGGTGTGCCGCCAACTTGCGGTCATGAAATTGCAAGAAATTTGCCTGAGCACCACCTGCTGATTGAATACACGTCGTGTCAGAGCCGTCGTTCACGATCGAAGCGGAGCTTCCTGGACGGCTGGGGCGCGCCGGTGTCATCCGAACGCCGCACGGCGACATCCACACTCCCGCTTTCATCGCCGTCGGTACTCAGGCCACCGTCAAGGCTGTTCTTCCCGAGACGATGAAAGAGCATGGCGCGCAGGCTATTCTGGCCAACGCCTATCATCTGTACCTGCAGCCAGGCGCCGATATCATCGAGGAGGCGGGCGGTCTCGGCGCATTCATGAATTGGCCGGGCCCGACGTTCACCGACAGCGGTGGGTTCCAGGTGCTGTCACTGGGCGCCGGTTTCCGCAAGGTGCTCGCCATGGACGCCGATCGAGTGCAGGCCGACGATGTCATCGCCGAAGGCAAGGAACGGCTGGCCCGTGTCGACGACGACGGCGTGACATTCACATCGCATCTGAACGGGTCGACCCACCGGTTCACCCCCGAGGTGTCGATCGGCATCCAGCATCAGATCGGCGCCGACATCATCTTCGCGTTCGACGAGCTGACCACCCTGGTGAACACCCGTGGCTACCAGGAGGAATCCGTGCAGCGCACGCACCGGTGGGCGGTGCGCTGTCTGGCCGAACACCGTAGGCTCGCCGCGGCCCATCCAGACCGTCACCCCCAAGCCTTGTTCGGCGTGGTGCAGGGCGCTCAGTACGAGGATCTGCGTAGGCAGGCCACACGCGGGCTGGTGTCGATCGTCGACGACGACGGCCGCGGGTTCGACGGCTACGGCATCGGCGGCGCGCTGGAAAAGCAGAACCTCGCCACGATCATCGGCTGGGTCAGCAGCGAGCTACCCGCCGACAAGCCCCGTCACCTGTTGGGCATCAGCGAGCCCGACGACCTGTTTGATGCGATCGCCGCCGGCGCCGACACGTTCGATTGCGTATCGCCGTCACGGGTCGCGCGCAACGCAGCGGTGTACTCGGCGGCGGGCCGCTTCAACATCACCGGCGCCCGCTATCGTCGCGATTTCTCGCCCATCGATGCCGACTGCGACTGCTACACCTGCGGGCACTACACCCGCGCCTATCTCCACCACCTGTTCAAGGCCAAGGAGATGCTGGCGGCCACCCTCTGCACAATCCACAACGAGCGGTTCATCATCAGGCTCGTCGACCAGATCCGCATGGCGATTCGAGCAGGCGAATTCGACGAACTCCGCGCCGAG
>LZSH01000432.1 GCA_001665255.1 Mycobacteriaceae bacterium 1482268.1
CGTCGAGGCAGGTGTCGGCCATCAACACGGTCGCGTCGCCGAGGTCCTTGGCGAGGTCGCGCAGCGCGACGTTGAGGATGCCGTCCTCAGCCAGGCCGGCGCTGCCGACGGCGTCCTTGTCCTCGGCGCGCGGCACCCCGAACAGCATCAGCCCGCCCACTCCGGCGTCGACGGCGTCGGCGGCCGCCTTGCGCAGCGAGTCGCGGGTGTGCTGAACCACGCCGGGCATCGACGTGATCGGCATCGGCTCGTCAATGCCGTCGGCGACAAACATCGGCAACACCAAATGCCTTGGCTCCAAGGATGTCTCGGCGACGAGCCGACGAAGCGCCGGTGTCGACCGCAGTCGACGCGGACGGTGCCTGGGAAAGGCCACGGCGATGCCTCCTTCTCCGCGAAATGGCATTCCGTCAGCAAAAGTGCGAGTAGTCGCCTGCTGGAATGCCGTTTCGGCGGGTGTGTTACCGGCGGCGGCTCTTCTTGCGCGGCGGCGGCAGCGCACCCTCGGCCCGCAGCCGAGCGGCATGTTCGGCCAGCGCCTCCACCAACGGTCCTACCGCGGCCACCTCCGGCTGCACGTCCACGCGCAAGCCGAATTCCGCTGCGGTTTCGGCCGTCTTGGGCCCGATGCAGGCGACGATCGTGCGCGCGTGC
>LZSH01000433.1 GCA_001665255.1 Mycobacteriaceae bacterium 1482268.1
CGCCACCACCGCGAAGACGCCGAACCGCAATGCCGTGCCGCGCATGCTCATCCGGGCTGCCCCCATTGGGCGGAGTTCCGCGGCGGTTCCACGCACCGCTACTCCGCGGTGTTCACCGACGCCTCGAGTCTCAAAGGCGGTGACTCCGTGCGCGTGGCCGGCGTGCGGGTCGGCACCGTTGATTCCGTCACGCTTCGCGACGACAACACCGTCGTCGTATCTTTCGACGCCGACCAAGACGTGGTGTTGACGACGGGGTCGCGCGTCGCCGTGCGCTACCTCAACCTCGTCGGCGACCGCTATCTGGAACTGCTCGACGGCCCCGGCCCGACCCAGATCCTGCCCCGAGGTTCGCAGATACCCGTCGACCGGACACAACCGGCGCTCGACCTCGACCTGTTGCTCGGCGGCCTGAAGCCGGTCATCCGCGGCCTAGACCCGCGCGACGTCAACGCTCTCACCGAGGCGCTGCTGCGGATCTTCCAGGGCCAAGGCGACACCTTGCAGTCGCTGCTGAGTCGAACATCGTCGTTCTCGAACACGTTGGCCGACAACAACTCCTCGTTGCAGAGCCTGGTCGACAACCTGGACACGGTCCTGGGCACGCTCAGCGCGCAGGGACAGAGCTTCTCCGGCGCCCTCGACCGGTTCGAACGGCTGACCACCGAACTGGCCGCCGACCGGGACACCATCGGCGGTGCGATCGAGTCGTTGAGCGCCGGTACGGCCTCGGTCGCCGACCTGTTGAGCAGCGCCCGATCACCGCTGGCCGGCACGGTAGACCAGTTGA
>LZSH01000434.1 GCA_001665255.1 Mycobacteriaceae bacterium 1482268.1
CGGCGGCGGGGTGGACCTGGCCTTTGGACCACGACCGTGTCTGCCACGCCCAGCGTCGCCCGGGCGTGCTCGAACTCCCGATCACGCCGTCGCCGATTGCCCACTGGCACACGTTGATGCCGCCGTACACCCCGGTGCGCTGAACGCCGAGCACCGAGTTGATCCCGCGAAACCACTGCAGCGCAACACTGTTCCATGTTTGACGGTTGATGTCGTCATCGACGGAGAAGAAGATCGGTGCGCTCCGGCCGCCACCTGCCGCGGTGTGCAGCTGCCACGCGGTCTGGGCGTCCGCGACGCCGCCGGCGAACCCGCGCGTGAAGTCTGACGGCGCGGTCCCGCCCGGCTTTCCGTATTGGTAGTTGCTGACGATCACCAGACCGGCTTGGGTGAGCGCCTCGGCATAGGGCCGGGTGATCGGCTTGGCGCCGAACGTCGAGCCCGGCCGCGACAGCGAGACGTAGTTGATCACCCCGGAGTACCCGGCGGCCCGGATGTGTTGCGCGGGGATCTGACGGGCGGCGAAGTCGATCAGCTGCGGAGCAGCAGCCCTCGCCGTCGGAGCGGCCGCACCAGCTGACGCAACGCCCAGGCCGAACAGCGCCGACGCCGCGGCTGCGTAGCGCAATGCATCGCGCCGGGAAACCGCGCGCGAACCTGAATAGCCCTGCACGGCCGGATGTTAACAATGTGACTAGTGTTGCGCTGCAGTGGTTTCGCGGGATCAACTCGGTGCTCGGCGTTCAGCGCACCGGGGTGTACGGCGGCATCAACGTGTGCCAGTGGGCAATCGGCGACGGCGTGATCGGGAGTTCGAGCACGCCCGGGCGACGCTGGGCGTGGCAGACACGGTCGTGGTCCAAAGGCCAGGTCCACCCCGCCGCCGTTCTGTACCAACGGATCGTGAGCACGAAGTCGAATCCGGGGCCGTTGGTCGGCGGGCTCGATGTCGACGTCAACGACGTCCTGGCCCAGGATTGCGGCCAGTGGAATCTGCACCCGTAAGACGCCTTTGAGTGCTAGCAGGAAATCGGGATGCCCGTGAACCCGTCATGGCCGCATTCGCGGGCCGATCCCGGCGGCGGCATTGCCCATGCCGGGCTGCACGTACTGCCAGGTGTGGCACACGTTCATGTCCCAGTGATACATGGCTCCCGGTCCCGGGGGATTGTGCATGGACATTCCGGGACACCATTCGTGTGGCTGCGAGGGCAGGGCCAGCGCGGCGCCCGTTCCCAGGCTCAGACCTGCCGCGCCGAGGCTGACTGACATCAGCGTCGCGGCGAGCATCCGTTTGGTGTGCATGGTGAGGTTCCTTCGCATGTGTGCCGCCGCGGTTGCGGCGTCGTCCCCGGAAGTGCACCCGGCCGAAGTGCTACCGATCCCAACAATCACCTACTCGCCGCCCGGGCGGACCGTTGGCGCTGTCCATACGACAGGTAGCTGCTTGATCCCGTGAACGAAGGAGGACCGCAGCCGGGCCGGCTCCTGCGCCACTATGTCGGGCACCTGCCTTTGCAGCTGTTCGAATATGAGTGAGATCTCACGGCGCGCGAGGTTCGCACCCAGGCAGAAGTGCGTGCCACCGCCCCCGAAGCCGACATGGGGATTCGGATCACGACGTAGGTCAAACATCCACGGATTTGCGAACTTTTCCTCGTCGCGGTTCGCGGAGATGTACCACATGGCGACTTTGTCACCGGCCGCCATCCGCACGCCGCCGAGCTCGACATCTCGGAATAGCGTGCGGCGCATGTAGTTAACCGGCGACGACCAACGGATGATTTCCTCGACCGCGGTCCTTCGGTGGGCGTCGAAATCGCTCCACCACAGCCGCCGCTGTTCGGGAGATCGGGTCAACGCCACCAAGCCGTGACTCGTGGCATGTCGAGTCGTCTCATTACCAGCCGTGGCCAAAAGGATGAAGAACGAAGCTATTTCAATGGAAGTCAGCCGCTGACCGTTCGCCTCCGCATGCACGAGAGCGGTCGTCAGATCCTCCCGCGGATGGGCTCGGCGGTCCTCAGCGAGACGCTCTCCGTAGTTACCCATCTCTATCGCCGTGGCATTGAACACGCTTAGGTCTCGGGTGATATCGGGATCCCCGAGTCCCATCAGGATGTTGGTCCAGTCGTAGATCGCTTCGTGGTCTGCTTCGGGGACCCCCATCATGTCGCAAATCACCTGCAGGGGGAGCGGTGCTGCGACTTCAGCGACAAAGTCAGCACTGCCATCGGGATGCTTGGCCACCATTGCTGCCACCAGGCTCCGCGCGCGCTCGCGTATCGACGCATCTGCGCTGGCGAGGACCTTCGGTGTAAACGCCCTGCTCACGATCGAGCGCAGCCGCTGATGCTGCGGGTCGTCCATGTGGATCATGGACTTGACATATCCGACTATCGACGGGTGTGGCTCCGCAAGCGACGTGTACGGAGCTGACCTGAACAGCTGCGGGTTTCGGCTCGCGAACTGAACATCGGCGTGCCTGGTCAGCGCCCAGAAGCCCGCGTCATTCGGCCTGCCACTTCGACGAGTTTCTGCAAAGAATGCGATCGGTGCCTCTCGGCGTAAGGTGGCGAACGCGCCGTCGCGCTGATCCTCCTCCCACCCCCAGAACTCCCACGAGCCGAGCCTGATGACGTCCAACGGAACCTCAGGCGGCGACTGACCATTTCTCCGAAATGCTGCGCTCATTCGTCGTTCCCTACCGGCATAGAAGCAGTTGCCGTCACTCATATGGCGCCCAGTCGACCGGTCTTCTCTCCTGAACGCGGATGGACTTGCCGGCATCGAATATGCGTCGGCAGCACCAGTACAGCCTTCAGGTCGGAGACACACAATTGAGGCCAGCCGGAATCTTTCGGTCGGGCTAGCTTGGGGCGTGCCTCGGCAGGTGCCGCCCCTTTCTGATCGCCTCAGCTGAGCGGTTTTGCGTGATGTGGTCGAGATCGCCGCGCTCGGTGGATAGGACGTCGGCAGTCTTCTACCTAGCTTCAAGTGAGAGCGAATGCTCAACGCGCACCGGTTGATTCGAAGGGAAATACGTTGGCTCATTTCGTGCTGGTACACGGCGCCTGGCACGACACCTGGTGCTGGGAACGGGTGATTCCGGAGTTGCGTCGGCGCGGGCACGAGGTGACGGCCGTATCGCTCCCCAAGGGTCGGGTGGCAGGCACCCAGGCGTACGCGGCAGCCATCGATGAAGCGATTTCGTCACCTGCGGAAACCACCGTCGTTGCGCATTCGGCCGGCGGTCTTGTCGCACCGTTGGTCGCAGGAAAACGTGGCGTCAGAGAACTCGTCCTGGTCGCCGCGCTGATGGCGCTGCCCGGATTCAGCTGGATGGGTCAGCGTGCGGCCGAAAACTCCGCTCAGCACACCGAATCATTCCTCAGCCTCGAGCCACGCGTCATCGCCGATGATGAGGGGAACTGGACAATGCCGCCGGACTGCGCGGTCAGACTCTTCTACAACGACTGCGAGCCGGCAGACGCTGAGTCAGCGGTGCGGCGGATGCGCACCCAGGAGACAGCAGTTTTCACCGAAGCAGCGCCGGTGGAACCACCAGCCGCGGTGCCTACCCGCTACGTGTTGTGCACTCGTGATCAAGCCTTGTCGCGCGACTGGGCGATCCGAACCGCTCGCGAGCGATTCGATGCGATCGTCGAGGAGTTCGACGCGTCGCACTCGCCGTTCTGGTCTCGCCCGGCTGACCTGGCTGAGTTGCTCACGAGAAGCGGGCTCGGCACGTCGAGCGACACGGCCACGTGATCCGCGCGCCGAGCAGGTCGCTGCCCGAGGAAGGAAATCGATGACCGGAACGCACGAAGTGTTCAATCAGGCACCCCCGAGGGTGGGCATAAACGAGTTCGACTCTAACGCCGCACTCACCGAAGGCGTGGCACGTTTCGGCGCCGGCTGGGCGACCGACCATCTCAGCGATGTCGGGAAACTGGTGGGCCGAGCGGACTTTCAGCGGGATGCCGATCTGGCCAACTTATGCCCACCGGTATTCACCAGTCATGATCGATGGGGAAACCGCGTCGACGCTGTGGAGTTTCACCCTTCCTATCACCGGGTGATGGCCGAGGCGATCCGATATGGGGCCCACACCAGCTGTTGGGCCGACCCCCGCCCTGGCGCACACGTCGTCCGCGCTGCGACGTACATGCTCTTTGCTCAGGTGGAACCCGGTCAGGCATGCCCGGTGGGCATGACCCACGCCGTCGTTCCATCGCTTCGGCTAGCTCCAGACCTTGCCGAGGCCTGGCTGCCGCGGGTCTACTCGAGGGTCTATGACCCGGAGCTTCGTGCCCCTGACACGAAGGGGTCAGCGATCTTTGGAATGGCCATGACGGAGAAGCAGGGCGGGTCTGACGTGCGGGCGAACACCACCCGTGCGACAGACAGCCACGATGGCACCTGGTGGCTGACTGGTCACAAGTGGTTCTGCTCTGCTCCGCAATCCGACGCATTTCTCATCCTCGCCCAGACCACGGGCGGGCTGTCCTGCTTCCTCGTGCCGCGAATACTGCCCGACGGAACGCGCAACGAATTTCGTATTCAGCGGTTGAAAGACAAGCTGGGCAACAAATCCAACGCGTCCTCAGAGATCGAGTTGGAGGACACCGCAGGCTGGCTTGTCGGTGAAGAGGGCCGGGGAGTCCGCACGATTATCGAGATGGTTTCTCAGAGTCGGCTGGACTGCGTGCTCATGAGCGCCGCAGGCATGCGGCAAGCCGTCGCCGAGGCCGCATGGCACAGCCGCCATCGCCGCGCCTTCGGCGAACTACTCATCGATCAACCGGCCATGAGTAACGTCATCGCCGACCTTCAGGTAGAGGCCGAGGCGGCCGTCTGGACGGCGTTACGACTGGCCGCCGCCAACGACAGCGACGACGACGAATCGGTCGCCTTCCGTCGGCTCGCGACGCCGGTCGCCAAGTATTGGGTATGCAAGCGCGGCCCCCACCATGCGTACGAGGCGTTGGAGTGTTTGGGGGGAAACGGATACACAGAACAGTTCCCGCTCGCGCGGCGCTATCGCGAGCAGCCGCTGATGGCGATCTGGGAAGGGTCGGGCAATGTCATTGCCCTCGACGTCCTTCGAGCCCTTACTCGCGAGCCGCAGTCATTCGAGGCCTTCGATCGCGTGGTCAGCTCAGCTCTCGGCCAATATCAACAGTTTGATACGCATGTCGCGTATCTGCGGAAGAGCGTCCGCGAAACGAGTACGGACGCGGGAGCCGCCCAGGGCTCGGCCCGACGGATCGTCGAGTCCCTGGCTTTGGCGCTGCAGGCTTCGATTGTCATCCGTGAGGCGCCATCTGCGGTGGCCGACGCGTACGTAGCTGCTCGGATCAGCCCCGCCCGTCACCTGGAGTATGGCGGGCTTTCCACCGGTCTCGACCTCAAGGCAATCGTCGCGCGGGCCTAGACGTTGCGCGCTAACGAGCGGTGATCGTGTTGTAAGACAGGCTTCTGCGGCCTCGGCCAGTCCCGCCTGACTGCCGGAGAGTTGCCGCGGGATACTCGCCGTAACGCGCCGCATAGGCTGAGGCGAATCGCCCAAGATTGCCGAAACCCCAACGAAAAGCGATGGACCCCACCGTCTCACTCGTCGGATCGGACTCCAGCAGGTCCTTGCGTGCACGGCGAAGACGGACATCGCGCAGGTATGCCATGGGTGTTGTACCGATATGGACGCTGAAGCCCAGCTGAAGTGAACGAACGCTGGTATGGGTGCGGGCAGCCAACGTCGTTATTGTCAACGGTTCCTGTGGCTCTGCCTCGATGATGTCGATCGCCTCGCGGATGGCACGAGGTGCAGGCTCGGTCGCTTCACCGGCTAGTGCCGCGCGGTAAGGATGGCTTGCGGATAATAGGAGTCCGCGGATGACGGTATCCGTGAATGGCAGACCGACAATCGGCTGTTCCACGACGCTGCCCGGCCGGAACAATTGAGCGGTTAACAGCCAGACCATGGAGATCCAACTTCTGACGGCTTCAGTTGTGCTCGCCAGCTTGAGATCGAAGTCGATCTGGGAGGTCACCGGGCGCCCGAGACCATCAGCAAGTGCGTCCTCGACCGCGTGACGCTCGATCATTACTGTGAGCCGCGGACCCGTCGGACGGCGGACGCTTACTGTGTCCTCCGGTCGGTACACCACAAATGCGCCAGGCGTTGGGACGCTAGCTGCACCGCTGTCGATGGCGGCTGACTCAGAGCCGATGGGCAGGGTGACTTGATACAAGGAGCTCTCCGCGGCGCTCACCCACGCGTCGTCGTGATAATCCGTTTCCAGGATGGTGAGCGGACCGACCCGTGCGATACGCTGCGCAAACGAGAACGAGGTTCCATCCCTGAGCGGCTCGATACGGGGCCACCAATGCAGCGTGGACTCCGTCAGTTTCCTGCGTAGCTCGACGAATTCGTCCCTTGTCCGCACGGCGATCCATGCTTGGTCCCGGTACGGGCCCAATTCTTTGATCTGGTTCGCCACCGCGCTCCTCGGGTAGGGCGTGCGTGAGTCACAAGACTCTGTTCGGTGGAAACGCCTGAGCGGGCGCATTTATGCCGGCAAATTCCTTGCCGGGCAGGGCGAGTGTGTCCGCACTCGGGCCCCGAAATTCGTACCAGCCCTCGCTCGGAGTGGCGAAAGCCGGCCGTGCAGGCACGTTTTCGCCCTGCCACCGTCGTTCTAGCTCCGACGTGAGACGGTCTGTCCACTCCTGCGTCTCTGGGGAGTCGCCGAACTGTTCGCGGAGTCTGCGCACGGCGTTCAGGCACCGGAAGCGTTTGCGAGCTGGTCGACCTCGGTCCCTTGCCCATTGCCCCACCAACCGGCAAGAGATCTCAGGCCGAGCGGAACAGGTCCGCCTTCCCGTCCCACAGGCACTCGCCGGAGTGCTGGCTGCCGGGATCGTCTTCTTTGGAATCGATGCTTGGAGACATCGCGCACCATTTTGCCCGGTACGCCACGCCGATGAGTTTCCCGCACGGCGCCGGTCCATACGCCGGAGACCAACTCACGGGAGGCTGGCACGATGCGGAAACTGTTCTACGGCATGAACGTGACCCTGGACGGTTACATCGCGGCGCCCGGCGACGACATCGGATGGGGCGGGCCGCCGAGCGACGAGCTGTTCCAGTGGTGGCTCGACCAGGAGCGGGCGAACAGCCTGTCGCTGTACGGGCGCAAGCTCTGGGACACGATGAGTTCCTACTGGCCCACCGGCGATCAGCAGCCCAACGCCACCCCGGCGGAGATCGAGTTCGCACGCAACTGGCGGGACACGCCGAAAGTAGTGTTCTCCTCGACGATCGACAAGGCCGACTGGAACACCCGCATGGTCACCGGCGACGCCGTCGCCGAGATCACCCGGCTCAAGGCCGAGGACGGCGGCCCGATGAGCATCGGCGGCGCAACACTCGCCGCGGCTGCCATGCGGGCCGGGCTGATCGACGAGTACGCGCTGGCCACCTACCCGGTCCTGGTGGGCGGCGGCACGCCGTTCTTCACCGCGCTTGATAGCTGGGCGAACCTAGACCTGGTGGAGACGCGGCGGTTCCCTGATGGCGTGGTGCTCACCAGGTACGAGGCGAAACGCTGAGCGCTCGTCCGCCTTTGATGGCTCGATAAGCCGGGATCCGAAGCGCCCAAGGTCGCTCCGTGGAGCTTGTCGCTGCGCGAGGGGACCCGCGCTGCCCGATTACGTTCAGCGCGTATCTGTTACGACCATCTCGCAGGCAGGCTCGGCGTGCAGATGGTATTTGCACATCGGGGTCGGGGTGCGCAGCTGGACAGCTTTGCTTCATCCCGCCGATCCGACTTTTAACGATGGCTACGTAGCTTCTCGCCGCTGGCTGCATTTCAAGGACTTTCCCACCTGCCCACTTCTCGTTGTCTCAGAGCGACCGCGTGCCGGTTTGTCTCACAAAGGGCCCAATACACCACGGCCGTCGGCATGACCGGCGAGGACATCGACGCGGGGATCAAGACGGCCGTGCAGAACGCGATGATGATTCACGACATGAACATCCTCGACATCGGCGGATCCGATGGCGACTACGAGAAGGAGGTGGGTGCCGAGGGCGAGGTTCGGATCTCCGACGAAGGTCTGACCCGTACGCGTCGTCATTGTCGCCGCGCGAAGTTCGGTGGTCAGAAGTAGTTCGGCATTGCGACGTGAACGTGCGCTTCCGCTGACACTTGCGGCCCGTGGTCAGCCCGTTCCGAGGTCTTCGCGTGCGCGTTCGGCGAACTCGTTGATGCTGTTGTCGCCCATGAACTTCTCGATCGCCGCGAGACCTGCGCCGCGGATCCGCGGCCAATTCGGGTCGGGGTCGAGCCCATCATGGTCGCTGAGGTACTGCGTGACCGTTTGCAGAGACCCTTCGCCCTGATACAGCGCGAGTTGGGCGTCGTCGAAACGGGCGAGCAAGGGGCCCATCTCGCTGCCGACGATCCGCACGGCCGCCTCCGACTGGGACAAGGCTTGGATGGCGGGCTGCAACTTCGCCATGCTGTCGACGATGCCCTGCTTGCTCGGCGGCATGGCCAGTAGTTGCGCCTGCACCTCGCCCAGCCGAGACCCGAGCTCCATGTATGCGGTGGCCAGGTTGATGTAGGCCTTCTGCCGGTCAGCCCGTACCGCCTGTTGCTGCGCGAGCCGCTCCTGGCGATCCATCTGGGTGCTGCTCACGCGCACGGACGCCCACGCCGACACGCCGGCGGAGATCACCGCCGCCAGCACCGCCGCGGCGAGGGCGTACCTCGCGCTGCGGGTGGCTACCCGGACCTCGTGTTGCAGTTTTGCCAGTTGGGACGGTTCCGGTTCCTGGGACGGCGGCGCGTCGTCCGCGGGCTCGGCTTCGGAATTCGTCGCAGCGTCATTACTCATGGCCACCATCATCGGGCTTGTCCGACGCGCATGTACCGCTGTCGGAGCAGGCCGATCCGTTCTACACCGGTGCCTGCGCGGTCTTCCGTCCGAAGCGCATCGGATCGATGCGCTGGAATCTGACCGGCGTAATCGTCGCGCACGCACGCACATGTTGTTATGGCTGCCGCCACCGATAACTCCCGATTACGTCGCGACCCTTGGTCGAGATTCGACCTGCCATCCGGCGTTTGACGATGCGCAATCGCTCATCCACCGACCATAGGAGCGGTTGCTCGCCGGTGCACAGTAGTTGTTCCAGCGGCACTTCAAACCCGTTGTCTGCTCTTGTCACTCGCACTGCGATTGAATTTTCAGCCCCGCCGGCGCAACAGATGATCCGACAACGCCTGCACTCATGGCTGGAACATACCGCTGCCCACCGACACTACGGCCAGCGCGAATCAGGTTGCATCAGTGCGCTTTCGCTCTGAGCGAAGAAGTGCCGCTATCTCGACAGCAGCAGTAGTTGTCGCTACTTCGCCATGTTGGTGAAGCGGGACAAATGTAGTTGATGAGCGACCGTGATCGTCTTAGTGGGGCCGTTGCGGTGCTTGGCCAAGATCAGGTCCGCCTCACCACCGCGAGGATCGTCGCGCTCGAACGCGTCTGGCCGATGTAACAAGATCACGACGTCGCTATCCTGCTCAATAGCTCCGGATTCACGTAGATCAGCTAACATTGGTTTCTTGTCCGTGCGCTGCTCGGGACCCCGGTTCAACTGGCTCATTGCCACGACTGGCACCTCAAGCTCCTTCGCCAAAAGCTTTAACTGCCTTGAGAATTCGGACACTTCCTGCTGTCGTGACTCAACCTTCTTGCCCGATGTCATCAGCTGCAAATAGTCGATGACGATCAGCTTGAGGTCGTGCTTTTGCTTAAGCCGACGGGCTTTCGCGCGGATCTCCATCATCATCAGGTTCGGTGAGTCGTCGATATACAGTGGCGCCTCGCTGATTTCGCTCATTCGCCGGGCCAGTCGCGTCCAGTCGTCGTCACTCATGCGGCCCGACCGCATGTCGGCCAGCTTGATTTTCGCTTCTGCGGACAGCAGTCGCATGACAATCTCGGTCTTGCTCATCTCAAGCGAGAAGATGACGCTGGACATCCGGTTCTTGATTGAGCAGGAGCGCAGAAAATCGAGTCCCAGCGTCGATTTCCCGACGCCCGGCCTGGCCGCAATGACGATCATCTGGCCCGGGTGCAAGCCGTTCGTCACCTCGTCGAGCTCCACGAAGCCCGTCGGCACACCGGCAGCCAGCCCACCGTTCGACGCGATGGCGTCGATCTCGTCCATCGTCGGCTGCAGCAGGTCCTCGAGCGCGACGAAATCCTCCGACGTCCGTCCGTCGGTGACGTCGTAGATCTCGGCCTGCGCCCGGTCCACGACCTCGGCGACATCGGCGCCCTCAGCACCGGCATAGCCGTACTGCACGACGCGCGTGCCCGCCTCGACCAGCCGACGCAACAACGCCTTCTCCGCGACGATGCCCGCGTAATAGCCGGCGTTGGCGGCCGTCGGCACCGTGGAGATCAGCGTGTGGAGATACGGCGCACCACCGATACGACGCAGCAGCCCGCGCCGGTCGAGCTCCGCGGCCACGGTGACCGCGTCGGCGGGCTCACCGCGGCCGTAGAGGTCAAGGATCGCGTCATAAACGCTCTGGTGATTGGGCCGGTAGAAGTCACCCGGCCGCAGCCGCTCGAGGACGTCGGCGATGGCGTCCTTGCTCAACAGCATTCCGCCGAGCACGGCTTGTTCGGCAGCCTCGTCTTGTGGGGGTTGGCGGCCGAAGTCCTCGGGGGGCGGAGGCACGTCGTCGATACCCGAACGGCCCCGGTCGTCCACGACAGCCACGGCGGCCACCACCTCCCCTCAAGCAGCTCGAACGTACGTTCGAAATCCTACCGTGACTGTAAGCCAGCCCGCTGACGGGAACAAGTTCCCCGACGTCCCAACAGTCGCGCGACGGCCAACGCTAGACGTTGCTGAAGGGGCCGGAAAGGGCCCCTGTTCATGAACCTGTGGATGGGGTGTGGATATGTGTACTCGGCAGTGTTGAGGCGTTGGGGAGAACCTGTGGACGGACTTCGGTGTCCGTCACATCCCTGCAGATAAGCGGACCACAGAGGTGGTAATGAGTTGTGGATGGGAATTTCTTCGGCGTGTCGTGCCGGGTTGCGACTTCGGGCGTGTTGTGTTTCCGCTCGGCGCCGCGCAGGTTAACGGCGCGTTAGGTTCGCTGTGCGGATAACCCGAATTACAGTTCGCCAGAATTACAGCAACGGCGGCGTGAAGACCTGTAGTAGTCTTCACGCCGCCAATTGACGCTTACGCTTACGACTCGGCGACGACGTTCACCGAGACAGCGGCGTCCACCTCAGGGTGCAGCCGCACAGAAACCGGATGCGCCCCGAGGGTCTTGATGTGTCCCTTCGGCAACTGCACCGTGCGCTTGTCGAGATTGGGCCCGCCGGCCTTCTTGATGGCGCCGACGACATCGGCTGCCGTCACGGAGCCGAACAGTTTGCCCGAGTCCGAGGCCGTCCTCGCCGGAAGCTCGACCGGGCCCAGACCCTCCAGCGCGGTCTTGAGCTCGTTGGCGTGCTCGATGCCGCGGATGGTCTTGGTCTCGCGGGCGCGACGAATCGCATCGGCCTGGCGCTCGGCGCCGCGGGTGGCCGCAATCGCCAGCCCGCGCGGGAGCAGATAGTTGCGGCCGTAGCCGTCCTTCACCTCGACGGTGTCACCGGCAGATCCGAGGTGATCGACCTCGGCGGTAAGAATCAGTTTCATCTCTTCAGTCCTTCTCTGCGGGCTCAGCGGGTCGACGAGCTGAACGGCAGCAGCGCCACCTCGCGGGCGTTCTTCACCGCAATGGCGATGTCGCGCTGATGCTGCACGCAATTGCCGGTCACACGACGGGCGCGGATCTTGCCGCGCTCGCTGATATAGGTGCGCAGCAGAGCGGTGTCCTTGTAATCGATGGTCTGCCCCTTCTTCGAGCAGAACACGCACTTGCGGGTCTTGACCGGCTTCTCGGGTGCCGGACGTCGTTTGGTGGCCTTGGCCATGTTCGTTTCTCTTTCTTACTTACTGATGGAGTTTGGGTCTAAAAGGGCGGTTCGTCGTCGCTGCCGGAGAACGAACCGGACGCCGGAGCGCTGCCCCATGGGTCGTCCTTGGGCTCGGGACGGGCGCCGCCGCGGTCACCGCCGCCACCGCTGCTGCCGAAGCCGCCGCCTCCGCCGCCGCTTCGGCTGACCTTGTTGACCTTGGCGGTGGCGTAGCGCAGCGACGGGCCTATCTCGTCGACCTCGACCTCGACGACGGTGCGCTTCTCGCCCTCTCGGGTCTCGAAGGACCGCTGCTTGAGCCGGCCGGTGACGATCACGCGCGCACCGCGTGTGAGGCTTTCGGCGACGTTCTCCGCGGCCTCACGCCAGATGTTGCACCGCAAGAACAGCGCCTCGCCGTCCTTCCATTCCCCGCTCTGCCTGTCATAGATGCGGGGTGTCGACGCCACTGTGAAGTTGGCGACGGCAGCACCGCTCGGCGTGAAGCGCAGCTCAGGATCGGCGGTCAGGTTTCCGACGACAGTGATGGTGGTGTCACCAGCCACGAGGTCCTCCCGGGTTTGGGGCGGTGGTTGTCGTGGGCGAGCCTACGCAGCCGCCCCGACTACCGGCAGCCTTTAGTGCTTGTCCGTCCGCAGCACCTTGGTGCGCAGCACCGACTCGTTCAGGCTGAGCTGACGGTCGAGCTCGGTCACGGTGGCCGGGTTGGCCTTCACGTCGATCACCGCGTAGATGCCCTCGGCATGCTTGGCGATCTCGTATGCCAGCCGGCGGCGGCCCCAGATGTCGACTTTGTCGACACTTCCGCCGTCCTTGCGGACGACGTTCAGGAACGTCTCCAGCGACGGTGCGACGGTGCGCTCGTCAAGAGTGGGGTCGAGAATGACCATGATTTCGTATGGACGCATGAGAACCTCATCACCTCCTATGGGCTAATCGGCCACGGCCTATCCGTGGCAGGAGGGTTACCTGCGTCGGCAACCGGCCCAGGCTACAGGAACCCCTGCTGATCTGCGAAATCGCGCTGCTCGCCCGGCATACACTTCGGCCGTGTTCTCCGAGACGCGATATGCCCGCAACGGAGATCTGCGCGTTGCCTACCGTGCGTCGCCGCCTGGTGAACGCGACATCGTGTTTCTGCCCAACTGGTTCACCTGCTGTGAGGTGTTTCCCGAAGTCATTTCAATGCAGAGTTGGAAC
The DNA here is from genome assembly GCA_001665255.1 of Mycobacteriaceae bacterium 1482268.1. Lineage (GTDB taxonomy): Bacteria > Actinomycetota > Actinomycetes > Mycobacteriales > Mycobacteriaceae > Mycobacterium. The sequence continues at coordinate 13,222 of LZSH01000434.1, forward strand.
GAGGCGATGACAACACTGGGCCGACTCATCTACTTCGATCAGCCCGGCACGGGGGCATCTGACCCCATCACACCCGGCGCAATGCCGACATTGGAACAGTGGACCGACAGCATCACGGCCGTGCTCGACGATCTGGGAAGCCGGGAAGCGGTAGTGATCGCCATCGACGGCTCGGTCGCCACGGGAGCCGTGTTCGCGGCCACTCATCCGGCCCGGACTACTGCCCTGGTGGTCATGGAGGGCTACGGGGACACGAAAAGCATCGTGTCCGACGCGGGGGTTGCCGATGTGATGGCTGCTATGTGGGGGACAGGCGAATTCCAGCGCGTGTGCAACCCGGACATGCCGTGGAACGAGGAAATCCGGGCATCGTGGGCGCGAATGGAGCGTCTGGCCGCTCCCCCGGCGACGGTCGCGCCCATGATTCGGCTCGTGATGGAAATGGATGTGCGCCCGGTGTTTCCATCCGTCAGAGTGCCTACTCTCGTGCTTCAGCATGCCGACGACCCGCTGATCACGCCGGAGATGGGCAAGACCGTCGCCTTCAACATCCCAGGTGCGAAATATGTTGAGCTGCCTGGCCGCAACATGTACCACTTCGTTGAACCGTGGCGTGACTCGTTCCGGGAGATTGCCCAGTTCTTGACCGGTCATCAGCCCGATGTCGAGGACGACCGAGTGCTGGCCACGGTGCTGTTCACCGACATCGTCGACTCGACGCAGACGGCCGCCGAACTCGGCGACGGCAACTGGCGTGCGCTTCTCGACGCACACGACGCCGTGGTCCGGTCGCAGCTTGCTCGCTTCCGCGGCCGCGAGGTGAACACCTCCGGCGACGGCTTCCTCGCCACGTTCGACGGGCCACAGCGGGCGATCCGCTGCGCGATGGCGATCCGAGATGCGGTCCAGGCGCTGGGCATCGAAGTGCGTGCCGGACTGCACACCGGCGAGTGCGAGATCCGCGGCGACGATATCGGCGGCATCGCCGTACATATCGGCGCCAGGGTCAGCGCACTCGCCGGCGCGAATGACGTGCTCGTGTCAAACACGCTGCGGGACTTGGTGATCGGATCTGGACTCGAGTTCGACGACCGCGGCGCTCACCAACTCAAGGGTGTGCCCGGCGACTGGCATCTGTTCGCGGTCACCTCGTAGCGGTCAGCTGCGTTGGTCGACGAGTTCGGGTTCGGCAGTGGGTGCCGTCTTCACCCGCAACCGGTCGTCGGCCGGCCGCAACCACTTCGGCAACCAGCCAGGCGGGTGGTCCGGCGCTTCGTCGAACACTCCGCCCGCCGGGTCGTCGAGCTGTCCGCGATTGCGCACCAGGTCGAGCTCTGGCCGATAGATCTGTCGAATCACCAACGCACACAAGGCGATCACCGCGATGTCGCGCAGCAGCACGGTGGAGGTGAACCACTGCTCGGGCAGCCCACGATTCTCTTCTCCGTAGAGGAACAGCATCCTCGGCACCCACACCAGCGCATCGATGGTCATCCACGCCAGCAGGATCCGCCGGTGCGGCAGGGCGAGGACCGCCAGCGGCACCAGCCACAGCGAGAACTGCGGGCTCCACACCTTGTTTGTCAGGAGGAACAGCGCTACGACCAGGAATGCGATCTGCGCCAGCCGCGGTCGGCGTGCAGCGGTCAGCACGACGTAACCGATACCTGCACAACAGGATACGAATAGTACAAATACGACGGCGTTCAGGATCGCCGGCGGCTCCCACAGCCCCAGGCCGGTGTCGAAACCCGGCCAGTCGGTGAACGACTTCACCACGTTGTACAGAGAATCCATGTCGTCACCGCGCCGGGTGTTGAGCCGGAAGAACTCCGACCAACCCCGCGGGAACATCACCATGATCGGCAGGTTGACCACCAGCCACGCGAGGAACGCCGCGACGGCTGTCTTGCCGGCCTCTCGAAGGCGGCCCGTTCGCAGACCCAGCAGCGCCAACGGGATCAGCAGCAGGATCGGATAGAGCTTGGCCGCCACGCCCAGCCCGATCAACGCCCCGGCGAGCGTGGGCTTTCGGCGCGCCCACGCCAGCAGGGCGCCGGTCGCGAAAGCCGTTGCCAGCGCATCGAAGTTGGTGAAGATCTGAAAGATCACGATGGGCGAGCCGGCGACCAGCGCCGCATCCCAGATGCGCCTGCCCGCCAGCTTCGACGTCGCCCACACCGTGGCGAACCACGCCAGAGCCAGCCCGAACGCCGAAATGTTGAAGAACATCACGACTTCGGCGATCGGCGGAGCCGGCACCACCCTGCTCACAGCCGAGTAACTCTTCGCCAGCGCCATCGCCAAGTACTGGTAGGTGCCCGTGATCACCGGATACTCCATGTACCGCACGGCGACATTGCCGTCGAACTGTTTCTGCGGCCTGCCCTGGCTATCGGTTTCGATCCAGCTCGACTTGTACGGAAACTTGCCCAGGTTCAGCAGTTCCGCGGTGTAGAGCGGCACGGTGTCGGAATAGCACAGCTCGTAGTACGCGCGCTGGTTCTGCCAGTTGGCGACCTTCTGATCGGCAGTGCCAGACCCCGTGGTCACCAGACAGGCCGCCTTCGACAAGTAGCCCAGCGCCAAGAACACGACAGCGATCGCCAGCATCACCCGTAGGGGCGTCATGAAGCGCGCCCGGCCGATCAGCGCGTGCCTGCCGACCGGTCCGCCGACCGCCTCTGAGAGTGCCCCGACCAGAACGTCGTTTCTGCTGGGCAGGTCGCGGTTGTCGGCGCTGCGCCGGTCCAGGGCCAGTGGTTGCGGGGACACCGTGGGCCGGACCGGCTCGCGTGCCGCTCCGTGTTCGACGCCGCTGTCCCCGCTTTCGGTCACGGGGGTGGTGGGAACGGCTGTTGCGGACCGGGACCGGGCACGCCGGGCGCCACGGGCGCCCCCGGTGCGGTCGGCGCGTACGGGTCGGGTGACGGCGCGTACGGGGTGGGGGCCTGTTGGCCCGGCGGGGCGACCGGCACCGTGGTCGGCGGTCCGAAGGGGATCGTGATGCCCGGCGCCACCTCGATTGTCGGCTGAATCACCGTCTCCGAGGGCGGCGCTGGCGTCGACGGTGGCGGTGGCGGCGGAGCCGGCGGGCCGGCGTACCCACCGATTGAGGTCGGCTTCGGGAAGGACTCGTTCTCGGTGTCCTCCAGCGCCCCGTCCATCGTGGCCTTCCAGATGTCGGACGGCAGGCCGGAGCCGTAAACCGGTGAGCCCCACTTGTTCTCGAGCGGCTTGGTGCCCTCGGTGGTGCCGACCCAGACCGCTGTTGACAGCGACGGTGTGAAGCCCACCATCCAGGCGTCGCGGTTGGCGTCGGTGTCGCCGAGCTGGTTGGTACCTGTCTTCGCCGCCGACGGCCTGCCGCCCGCGAGCGCGTGGCCCTTCGAGTATGCGGCGATCGGCTGCATGGCCGCGGTCACGTTGTCGGCGACGGCTTTGTCGATCCGCTGCTCGCCGGAATTGTCCTCGTTGGCGGCGTCGAACAGCACCTCGCCTTCGGCGTTGACGACCTTCTGCACGAAGTGCGGGCGATGGTAGACGCCGGACGCGGCGATCGTGGCGTAGGCCGACGCCATGTCGATCACCCGAGTCTGGTACTGGCCCAGCACGATCCCGTTGTTAGGCGGTCCGCCCTTGCCGTCCTCGGAAAGGGTGTGCTCGACACCGGGGAAGCTCTCGGCGATACCCGCCTCGTGTGCGGCCTTGGCGACGTCGGATGGCCCATTCCTCAGCTTCAGCATGAGCCGGTAGTAGCTGGTATTCAGCGATTGCTTCAACGCCTCGGCGATGTTGCACGTGCCGCAGCCGCCGCCCTCGACGTTGGTGATCTTGATGCCGTCTACTTCGAGCGGGGAGCTGTCCACCTGGTAGCCCAGGCCGATGCCCTGCTCGAGCGCGGCCACCAACGCGAACACCTTGAACGACGACCCGGTCGGCAACCCGGCCTGAGCGAAGTCGAAGCCCTGGGCATCGGTGCCGCCGAAGTACGCCTTGACGCCGCCGGTCTTCGGGTCGATCGACACCACGGCGGCGCGCATGTCCGGATCCTGGCCGTCGATGGAGTCCGCCACTGCTTCTTCGGCCGCCTTCTGCGCCTTCGGATCGATCGTCGTGGTGACTTGCAGGCCCTCGGTGTTCAGCGTTCGCTCGTCGATGTCGAACAGGTCCAGCAGTTCCTTCTGCACCTGCCGTTCGATCAGCCCGTTCGGACCTGTCGTCTGGTTCTGGCTTCGCGCCTGGTCCGGCGGGAGAGTCTGGGGAAAGACCTGTGCCGAGCGGTCATTCGGCGATAGCGCGCCGATTTCGACCATGCCGTCGAGCACCCAGTTCCACCGGGCCAACGCACCGTCGGGGTTGTTGGCCGGATCCAGCGCCGACGGCTGCTGGATGAGCGCCGCCAACAGCGCACCGTCGGCGACCGTGAGCTGCTCGACGGGTTTGTCGAAGTACGCCTTGGACGCCGCGGCGATGCCGTAGGCGCCGCGGCCGAAGTAGATGATGTT
>LZSH01000435.1 GCA_001665255.1 Mycobacteriaceae bacterium 1482268.1
CTGTCGAAGACCTCTTGGACCTCGGGCATGTCGAGGATCTCGTTCAGGGGCCGGTCGACGAGCTTGCCCATGTCCATCCCGATCAGCCGCAGCACGGCGTGCACGGTCGTCATGTTCTCGATGCGCAGCAGCGTGGCCTTGCCGGTGTCGGTGGCGTGCTCCTGAATCACCCGGTCGAGGCCTGGGTAGGCGTGTGAAAGGGCCGCCACCACCATCGCGGGCAGACCCGAGTAAAAGCTGCCATTGAGCCGGCGGAACGCGTGGCCGAGGTCGGCGACCGGTGATCCGAGTACCGCGCCGACGATGTTCAGCTCGGGGGCATACGAGCCGGCGGTCTCGGCGGCCCATGCGGTCGCAAGGCCACCGCCGGAGTAACCCCACAAGCCGATGGGCGCGGAATCCGACAGCGCGAGCTTTTCGACGCTCAGGGCCGCCCGCAGCCCGTCGAGGATCCGGTAGCCGGGTTCATATGGTGTGCCCCACGCGCCCTTGGACCCCTCGTGGTCGGGCACCGACACCGCCCAGCCCTCGGCGAGCGCCGCGGCGATGAGGAAGAACTCCAACTGGGCCAGCGCACCAGGCGCCAGTGACTTACGGCGCAGAGAGTACGACGGAAAGCAGCGCGACGTGACGGCGTCGATCGCGCACTGATACGACAACACCGGGCACACCTGCCCGACTGCGCGTGCGGCCGGGGCGATCACCGTGGTGACGGTCGCTTCGGGCTCGCCGTTCATATCAGTGGTCCGGTACAGCAGCTGGGTGGCGGTGAACTTCTGCGGGATCAGCCCGAGAAAGGCCAGCTCGACGTCGCGGCTGCGCAACACCGTGCCCGGCGCGGCGTGCTCGAAGCCCTGCGGGGCCTGGTAGAACGGGTCGTCGTCGGGCAGCCGCGGACGGGCGCCCCGGGCGATCTCCTCATGCGGTACGGAACCGATCCACTCGGCGCCGGCGCGCACGCGAGGAACGGAGCTAGCCGGGGCTGCGCTGCCGAAGTCCATCCGGCCATTCTTGCTTAAGGAGACATTAAGAATCCAGTCACCCACGCCGTGGCCGCCAAATCGAGACCTATCCGGGCGGTCGCAACGCGGCGAACTCGTCGGTGACTCGGTAGGCGGAGTCGGTGAAGCGGTACAGGGCCGCGGGGCGCCCACCGCTACGGCCCGAGCGGGCGGTGGTGCCGGTCGGAGTGATGACTCCGCGCCGTGCGAGCACCCGTTGCAGATTAGTGGCGTCGACCTGATGGCCGAGGGTGGCGCCATAGATGTCCCGCAAGGATGACAAAGCAAATTCCCTTGGCGCCAGGGCAAATCCGATATTGGTATAGGACATCTTCGCCACCAGACGGGTGCGTGCGTGCTCGACCATCGGCCCGTGGTCGAACGCCATCGGCGGCAGCGCGTTCACCGGATGCCAGCGGGTGTCGGGGGGCAATGCAGGCGTGGCGGGGGAGGGTACGAGGCCCAGAAACGTCGAGGCGATCGTGCGGTTGCCAGGGACCCGGTGCGGATCGGAGAAGACGGCCAGCTGCTCGAGGTGAGCAATCTCACGTAGATCGACCTTTTCAGCGAGTTGTCGGCGAACTGAACTGGTCATGTCCTCGTCGTGACGCAGCCGGCCACCAGGCAGGGCCCACGCACCGCGCTCCGGGTCCTTGGCTCGCTGCCACAGCAAGACGCTGAGCTGCGGGTTTGGTGTGCCCAGCTGCCGGACTTGGAAGACGACGGCCAGCACCTCGTGCTCGGTGCTAGTATTGACCATGTTTTCGATTGTAAGTCGAAAACCTCGACCCCGCGAGGAGATCGCCATGACGGTGTTGGACGACCGGATCGTCAACAGTCCGACCGGCTATTCCGGTGTTGACGCTGACGCGGAGTGGGCCGCCGAGGTGCGTCGCCTCGCCGATCTGCGCGGAGCAACGCTGCTGGCGCATAACTATCAGCTGCCGGCCATCCAGGACGTCGCCGATCACGTCGGCGACTCGCTGGCGTTGTCCCGGATAGCCGCGGCCGCCCCCGAGGACACCATCGTCTTCTGCGGCGTCCACTTCATGGCCGAGACTGCCAAGATCCTGTCGCCGGACAAGACCGTGCTGATACCCGATCAGCGCGCCGGCTGCTCGCTGGCCGACTCGATCACCGCCGATGAATTGCGCGCCTGGAAGGCCGAATACCCGGGGGCCGTCGTCGTGTCCTATGTCAACACCACCGCTGCGGTGAAGGCCGAGACCGACATCTGCTGCACCTCGTCGAACGCCGTCGAGGTCGTGGCCTCGATCCCGCAGGACCGCGATGTGCTGTTCTGCCCGGACCAGTTTCTCGGTGCTCATGTGCGGCGCGTGACCGGCCGCGAGAACATTCACGTCTGGGCGGGCGAATGCCACGTGCATGCCGGCATCAACGGCGACGAGCTGGCCGTCAAGGCGCTGGCTCATCCAGACGCCGAGCTCTACGTGCATCCCGAATGCGGCTGTGCGACCTCGGCCCTGTACCTCGCCGGCGAGGGCGCGTTCCCCGAGGACCGAGTGAAGATCCTGTCCACCGGTGGCATGCTCGACGCCGCTCGCGAGACCCACGCCCGTCAGGTGCTGGTAGCCACCGAGGTCGGCATGCTGCATCAATTGCGCAGGGCCGCACCGGAAGTCGACTTCCGAGCCGTCAACGACCGCGCGTCGTGCAAGTTCATGAAGATGATCACTCCGGCTGCTCTGCTGCGCTGCCTGATCGAGGGCGCCGACGAGGTCGATGTCGATGCCGAGACGGCTGCACGCGCCCGCGCGAGCGTGCAGCGGATGATCGAGATCGGTATCCCCGGCGGCGGTGAATGATGTGGCATCAGCGCGCCGACGTCGTGGTCGTCGGCACCGGTGTCGCAGGCTTGGTGGCCGCGCTGGCCGCGCACCGGCGCGGCCGCAAGGTGGTGGTGCTGAGCAAGGCCGCCGATACCGCGACGTTCTACGCGCAAGGCGGCATCGCCGTCGTGCTGCCCGACACCGACGACTCGATCGACGCCCACGTCGCCGACACGATCGCTGCCGGCGCGGGGTTGTGTGATCCCGACGCCGTGCGGTCGATCGTGGCCGACGGTTATCGCGCTGTGCGTGAATTGGTTGACGACGGAGCGCATTTCGATGAGGCCGAGCCGGGACGCTGGTCGCTGACACGTGAGGGTGGCCATTCGCGCCGCCGCATCATTCATGCCGGCGGCGACGCCACAGGTGCCGAGGTGCAGCGGGCCTTGGATCACGCCACCAAGACGTTGGACATCCGTCGCAACCACGTCGCGCTGCAGATCCTGCAGGCCGATGGTGCGGTCACCGGAGTGCATGTGCTCAACGACGATGGGCCGGGCATCGTGCACGCGCGGTCGGTGGTGTTGGCGACGGGTGGGCTTGGACATTTGTATTCGGCCACAACCAATCCCGAGGGGTCGACGGGTGACGGTGTCGCGCTGGCGTTGTGGGCTGGTGTGCCGATCAGCGACATCGAGTTCATCCAGTTCCACCCGACGATGTTGTTCGACGGCCACGCGGGTGGTCGCCGTCCGCTGATCACCGAGGCGGTGCGCGGTGAGGGCGGCGTTTTGGTCGACCGGCAGGGCAATTCGATCACCGCGGGCGTTCATCCGATGGGTGATCTGGCGCCGCGCGACGTCGTCGCGGGTGCGATCGATGCACGGTTGCGGCAGACAGGTGATCCCTGCGCGTATCTCGACGCCCGAGGTATCGCCGACTTCGATCGTCGGTTCCCGACAGTGACGGCGGCATGCCATGCGGCGGGCATCGATCCGAGCAGCCAACCGATTCCGGTGGTGCCTGGGGCGCACTACAGCTGCGGTGGTGTAGTCGCGGATGTGTATGGCCGCACCGAATTGGCTGGTTTGTTCGCAGCGGGCGAGGTGGCCCGCACAGGCATGCACGGCGCAAACCGGTTGGCGTCCAACAGCCTGCTCGAAGGGCTGGTAGTGGGCGGACGCGCGGGACAGGCCGCGGCGCAGCACGCCGTCGAGGCCGATGTACCGCATGCTGAGCTGTGTTCCGCCGACACACGGATAGCATTGCCCCGCACGAAGTTACAGCGGGCGATGTCGCGATACGCGTCGGTCGTTCGCGACGTCGACGGCCTTGCACAGCTGACCCGCGAACTCGAGGCCGCCGACCCGCGCGACCTGAACTGCCGGGCCAGCGTGGAGGACGCGGCGTTGACGGCAACCGCCCGCGCCGTGACCGCCGCGGCGTTGGCACGCAACGAGTCGCGCGGCTGCCATCACCGCTCCGACTTTCCCGACACCGACCCGGCATTGGCGCACAGCCAGGTATTCGCGGCGGCCTGCTGCTGATGGAACTCACCGCGGACGAGCTGACCGAGGCTCGCAGGGTAATCGCACGCGCCCTGGAGGAAGACCTGCGCTACGGGCCCGATGTGACGACATTGGCGACGGTGCCCGCCGATGCCACGACGACGGCGTCGATGGTGACGCGCGAACCGGGCGTGATCGCCGGGGTCGATATCGCCCTTCTGGTTCTCGACGAGGTGATCGGTCCGGACGGCTATCGCGTGAAAGATCGCGTGTCTGACGGTGCTCACATCGACGCGGGCGCAGTGGTGCTGGTGGTCGAGGCGCCGACGCAGGGACTGCTGACCGCCGAGCGGACCATGCTCAACCTGGTCTGCCATTTGTCGGGCATCGCCACGACCACCGCGGCGTGGGTGGAGGCCGTTGAGGGCACCTCCGCGAGGATCCGCGACACCCGCAAGACGCTGCCGGGCCTGCGCGCTCTGCAGAAGTACGCGGTACGTGTCGGCGGTGGCGTCAACCACCGGATGGGGCTCGGCGATGCGGCACTGATCAAGGACAACCATGTCGCCGCCGCGGGCTCGGTGGTGGCCGCGTTGCGCGCGGTGCGCGGAGCAGCGCCCGACCTGCCGTGCGAAGTGGAGGTCGACTCGCTCGAGCAGCTCGACGATGTGTTGGCCGAAGATGTGGAACTTGTTCTGCTGGATAACTTTCCGGTGTGGCAGACCCAGATTGCGGTGCAGCGCCGCGACGCCCGCGCGCCCCAGACGAAACTCGAGTCCTCGGGCGGGCTTTCGCTGGCGACCGCGGCCGAATACGCGGGCACGGGCGTCGACTATCTGGCGGTCGGTGCCCTCACCCACTCGGTGCGAGTGCTGGACGTCGGCCTCGATCTCTAAGGGGCCGCGCTGAGCAGTGTGCGCGCGGCCGCCTTGGCGGCGGTGAGCGCGCCGGCGTCGCCTGCGATACGCGACAGCATCAGTGCTCCCTCGATCACCGCGATCACCGCAAGCGCCGTCTGCTGGGCGTCGTGATCGGGCCAACCGTCCTTGCCGAGGCGCTCGGCGATGGCAGCGGTCCAGCCGGCGAACGCGCGAGCCGACGCGTCGCGCACCAGCGGGCTGGCATTGACTGACTCGGTGGCGATCGGTTCGATGGGGCAGCCGTCACGCCGGTCGGACGCCAATTGCGTGATCAGCAGGTCGATCCAGGCGTCGACGATGTCGGCGACCGCCGCGTCGCTGTCGAGGAAGCGGCGCAGCAACCGCTCGATCTGGCCCCCCGCGGACTCGACGACAGCGGCGGCCAGTTCCTGCTTTCCGTTCGGGAAGTGGTGATACAGCGAGCCGGCCTTGACGTCTGCCGTCTCCAGGATCTGGCTGACCCCGGTAGCCGCATAGCCCTGACGGCGAAACAGCAGGGCTGCGGTGTCGATCAACACGTCGCGGCTTCGGTCGGGGCGGGGCACCCCTTGACAATACTAGAACGGTCGCTCAAGAATACTTGAACGACCACTAAAGAAGGGCGATCCCGTGCACGAGTTGGTGTTCTCCGAGGGCGGGCGGTACGCGTGGCGGGAGACCGCGGACCCGCAGATCAGCGATGGCGGGCAGGCGATCGTGCGTCCGCTGGCCGTCGCGTGCTGCGATCTGGATGTCGGCGTCGCGCAGGGCGTGCTGCCGATGCCGCCGGGGCACGCGGTCGGGCATGAAGGCATCGCCGAGGTCGTTGCCGTCGGCGACGATGTCACAACGGTCCGGGTCGGCGACCGCGTCGTCGTGCCGTTTCAGATCAACTGCGGCAAGTGCAGCGCGTGCAGGCGCGGCGTCACGGGCTCATGCGCGTCGTTACCGCTGATGTCGATGTACGGCATGGCGCCGCTGGCGGGCATGGACGGCGGCGGCTTCATGTCTGACCTCGTCCTCGTACCGTTCGCCGATGCGATGCTGCTGACGGTTCCCGTCGGCGTCGATCCGGTGTCAATCGCCTCGCTGTCGGACAACATCCCCGACGGCTGGCGTGGCGTCGGCCCGTACCGAGCCGAACTGGCCGACCTGGACGAGGCAGACCGCCGTGTGCTGGTGGTCGGACGGCTGTCGATCGGGGTGTACGCCGCCGCATTCGGGGTGGCCTACGGCGCACGCGTCGATTACGTCGACACCGACCAAAGACGGCTCGCGGTGGCCGAGAAGCTTGGCGCCCGCGTACACGACCGGCCCAAACCGGACAAATCGTGGGACCCGTATCCGGTCACCGTGCATACGTCGATGGACCCGTCGGTGCTCGCCGCCACGCTGCGCGCGACGTGGCCTGACGGCGTCTGCACGGACACCGGCATCTATTTCACCAACGGGGTCGAGCTGCCGCTGCTGCCCATGTACACACGCGGCGTGCGCTTCGTCACCGGACGGGTGAACGCGCGGGCGGTCATCCCCGACATCCTTGAATTGCTCTCCGCGACATGCGATCTGTCCCCTGCCGTGGATCGGGTGGCGGCCTGGGACGACGCGCCGTCGGTCTGGCCGACGATGACCGGGAAGACGGTGTTCACGCGGTAGCGGGCCCGCGCCGCACCAGTGACAGCACCAATGCCGCAGCAGCGAACAGGCCCGAGAACATCCGGTTGACGATCGTCTGCTTGCGCGGGGTGTGCATCCACTTGAGTAGCCGAACGGACAGCGCGGTGTACAGGCCCATCACGACGAGGTCGACGGCGACCATCGTCGCCCCGATGGCCAGGTACTGCGGCATCAGCGGCGCGGTGGGCACCACGAATTGCGGAAGAACAGCCAGGAAGAACACCAGGCCCTTGGGATTGGTGGCGTTGACGAGAAAGCCGCGCACTACGAGCGAGAGCCGGCCACCGTCCATCGCCTTGCCGACCTGCTCACGCAGATCCACTGTGGCCGTGCGCCATTGGTGGACCGCCAGGTACACCAGGTATGCCACGCCGATCCACTTTATGACGTTGAAGGCGACGATCGAGTTCGTGACGACGGCGCCGAGGCCGGCTGCCACCAGCGCGAGCTGCAGCATCAGGCCGATCTCGAGACCGAGGATGCTCCAATAGCCCCGGCGCACACCGTGGGTCAGCCCCGTAGCCATCGACTGAATGGCGCCCGCGCCGGGCGAGATTGCGATGGCGATCGCCGCGCCAACGAACGTCAGCCACACTTCCCATGCCATCGGACGAGTGTGTCAGGAGATGTCGGCGACGAACACTCCCATCTTCTTGCCCTGGACGCGTGCCGCGTAGGGCAACCCCTCGGTGTCACCGCCTGCGGGCACGATCCGCGGGTTGACGATGTGGACGGTCTTGCGGCCGAAGATCACCTCGGCTTCGTTGGCGGCGAGCACATTCTTCACCCAATCTGTCTTTCCGTGGCCGAGTGCGATCGCCAGGACGTCGCCCTTGCGAAACGGGGTGACGACGGTTTCGTAGGTTTTTCCGGACTTGCGGCCTCGATGCCTTATCTTGGCCACGCCGGGCATGACCCGCGCAATGCGCTTGACCAGCGGGTTCATGTACTTGATCTGCAGACGCTCTATTGCGGGCGGGAATACCATCGGCACACCCGGGGCGTTGTTGGGGTGATCGTTCGCGGACATGCCTTCGACATTACGGCGACTTGCCCCAAAGTTCGCTGGCGGATCAGGATTCGCCGTTACCATCACTCGGGTGTCTGAGCATCCGGCGTCTTCCAGGGGTTTCATCCTTTCCGTCTTGGCGCTCGTTGTAGCGCTCATCGCTCTCGGCCTTGCCGCGTGGGGATTGCTGAAGGGCCCCGAAAAATCGAATTCGGCCTCCGTCTTCACCGGCACCACCACCGACGACCCCAAGGGCAGCGTCTGTGAGGCCTTCAACGTCATCCGCAACGGAGTGCAGATCAACACCAACCTGCAACCTCCCGGCGGACCCGACGACGTCACCGGCTCGATGGCAGTGGCCGCTAACGCCCGCGTTTCGCTGTACGACGGCGGCCAGTACCTGTTGGCGCGGCTGCAGCCCGGCACACCTACCGAGCTCGCCGACGCAATCCGCAAGTTCGCCAACAACCTCATGGACATCGGTGCCAGGTCGACGTCGGGTATCCCGAACTCCGATCCCGGACAGGCCGCACGGCTCAAGGAAGCCGACGAGGCCAACGTCACGATCACCAATCTGTGCAAGTGAGCGCCACCTGATGTGACCAGCGCTGCGGCACTTGTCGCCGCGACGATATCGATTTGGCCTGTTCTGGGACAATGGGGCTGTGAGCACCCCACCATCCCCGATGGCCCGCATCGACCTGCGCGGCGCCGAACTGTCGGCTGGTCGCCTGCGGTCGGCGCTGCCGCGCGGCGGGGTGGACGTCGAGGCGGTGGTGCCCACGGTCAGGCCGATCGTCGACGCGGTGGCCGCTCGCGGTGCCGAGGCCGCCCTGGAATTCGGTGAGTCGTTCGACGGGATTCGCCCCGCACAGGTCCGCGTGCCCGTGGCCGAACTGCAGAATGCGCTTGATCGGCTGGGCGCCGACGTCCGCACGGCGCTGGAGGTGGCGATAGAGCGCACCCGCGCTGTACACGCCGACCAGCGGCGCACGGACACCACCACGACCCTGGCGCCCGGCGCCACCGTCACCGAGCGCTGGGTGCCCGTCGAGCGCGTCGGCCTCTACGTGCCCGGCGGCAACGCCGTCTACCCGTCCAGCGTGGTGATGAACGTCGTACCCGCCCAGATAGCGGGCGTGGACTCGCTGGTCATCGCCAGCCCACCGCAGGCGCAGTCGGGGCCTTTCCAGGGCTTGCCGCATCCGACGATCCTGGCCGCCGCCCGGCTGCTCGGCGTCGAGGAGGTGTGGGCCGTCGGCGGCGCCCAGGCCGTCGCACTGATGGCGTTCGGCGGAACGGACATCGACGGGGCCGAGCTGGCGCCCGTCGACATGGTCACCGGGCCGGGCAACATCTACGTGACGGCCGCCAAGCGGATCTGCCGCTCGCAGATCGGCATCGACGCCGAGGCGGGTCCCACCGAGATCGCCATCCTCGCCGACCACACCGCCGACCCTGCGCACGTCGCCGCCGACCTCATCAGTCAGGCCGAACATGACGAGATGGCCGCCAGCGTCCTGGTCACGCCGAGCCTCGCGCTGGCCGACGCCACCGACCGCGAACTCGCCTCGCAGCTGGAGACCACCGTGCACCGCGAGCGGGTCACCGCAGCGCTGACCGGACGCCAGTCAGCGATCGTGCTCGTCGACGATGTCGACGCGGGTATCAAGACCGTCAACGCCTATGCCGCCGAGCACCTCGAGATTCAGACTGCCGACGCACGCGGTGTGGCGGGTCGGATCCGTTCCGCCGGAGCGATTTTCGTCGGTGCCTATTCGCCGGTCAGCCTCGGTGACTACTGCGCAGGCTCCAATCACGTGTTGCCGACCGCCGGGTGCGCGCGCCACTCCAGCGGCCTGTCGGTACAGACATTCCTGCGCGGCATCCACGTCGTCGACTACGACGAGGCCGCTCTGAAAGACGTGTCCGGATACGTGATCACACTCGCCGAGGCCGAAAACCTGCCCTCGCACGGCGAGGCAGTGCGCCGGAGGTTCGAGACGTGACTCCCGGTCGCGAGGTGACGCTGAACGATCTACCGCTGCGAGACGACCTGCGCGGTAAGTCGCCGTACGGCGCACCGCAACTCGCCGTGCCGGTGCGGCTCAACACGAACGAGAACCCGCACCCCCCGACGCAGGCCCTGATCGACGACGTGACGCGCTCGGTGAACGCGGTCGCAGGCGATCTGCACCGCTACCCCGATCGGGATGCGGTGGCGCTGCGCAGCGATCTGGCGGCCTACCTGGTGGCGCAGACCGGCGTTGATGTCAGTGTCGAAAACGTCTGGGCAGCCAACGGTTCCAACGAAATTTTGCAGCAGTTGCTGCAGGCGTTCGGCGGCCCGGGCCGCAGCGCGATCGGCTTCGTGCCGTCGTACTCGATGCACCCGATCATCTCGGACGGCACGAAAACCGAGTGGCTGGTCGCCGATCGCGCCGACGACTTCAGCCTGGACGCCGACGTGGCGGTGCACGCCATCAAGGAGCGCAGCCCCGACATTGTGTTCGTCGCGAGCCCGAACAACCCATCGGGCCAAAGCGTTTCGCTCGACGACCTACGCAGGCTGCTGGAGGCGCTGTCTTCTCAGACCACCGGCCTGCTCATCCTCGACGAGGCGTACGGCGAATTCTCGTCACAGCCCAGCGCGGTGAACCTCATCGCGGAGTTCCCGACCCGGCTCGTCGTGACCCGCACCATGAGTAAAGCCTTCGCGTTCGCAGGAGGCCGCCTCGGATATCTGATCGCCGCGCCCGCGGTGATCGACGCCATGCTGCTGGTGCGCCTGCCCTACCACCTGTCGTCGGTGACGCAGGCCGCCGCACGTGCCGCGCTGCGACACGCCGACGACACCCTGGGCAGCGTCGCGACGCTGATCGCAGAACGCAACCGAGTGACAGACGCGTTGACCGGCATGGGCTTTCGCGTCATCCCCAGCGATGCGAACTTCATCATGTTCGGCGAATTCGCCGACGCACCGACAACCTGGCAGCGCTACCTCGACGCGGGCATCCTCATCCGCGACGTCGGCATCCCCGGATATCTGCGCGCCACCATCGGCCTGGCCGGCGAGAACGACGCGCTGCTGGAAGCCAGCGCACGAATAGGAGCACAGTGACCACCACCCGTCGCGCCCGCGTGGAGCGCAAGACGAAGGAATCCGACATCGTCGTCGAGCTCAACCTCGACGGCACCGGTGACGTCGACATCTCCACCGGCGTCCCGTTCTACGACCACATGCTCACGGCGTTGGGCAGCCACGCCAGCTTCGACCTCAGCGTCAAGGCCACCGGCGACGTCGAGATCGAAGGACACCACACCATCGAGGACACCGCGATCGTGTTGGGTCAGGCGCTACGCGAGGCGCTCGGCGACAAGAAGGGTATCCGCCGGTTCGGCGACGCGTTCATCCCGATGGACGAGACACTGGCGCATGCCGCGGTCGATGTGTCGGGTCGCCCGTACTGCGTGCACAGCGGCGAGCCGGAACACATGCTCCACAGCACGATCGCCGGCTCTGAGGTGCCCTACCACACCGTGATCAACCGGCACGTGTTCGAGTCGCTGGCGATGAACGCCCGCATCGCACTGCACGTGCGGACGCTTTACGGGCGCGATCCGCATCACATCACGGAAGCTCAATACAAGGCCGTCGCGCGGGCACTGCGCCAAGCGGTCGAGTTCGACGCGCGGGTAACCGGTGTGCCATCCACCAAAGGCACCCTGTGACAACAAAATCCGTCGTCGTACTCGACTACGGCTCGGGCAACCTCAGGTCGGCGCAGCGCGCGCTGGAGCGGGTGGGCGCTGACGTCGAAGTCACCGCCGACGCAGACGCGGCCGCGCGCGCCGATGGATTGGTGGTGCCCGGAGTCGGCGCATTCGAGGCGTGCATGACGGGACTGCGCGATATCGCCGGCGACAAGATCATCGCCGACCGCGTCGCTGCTGGCCGTCCCGTGCTCGGGGTCTGCGTGGGCATGCAGATCCTCTTCGCGCGCGGGGTCGAGTTCGGTGTCGAGTCGACGGGCTGCGGCCAGTGGCCCGGCGCAGTGGTGCGCCTCGATGCTCCCGTCATCCCGCACATGGGCTGGAACGTGGTCGACGCCGCAGCGGAGACCAGGTTGTTCCGCGGTCTGGACGCTGACACCCGGTTCTACTTCGTGCACTCCTACGCCGCTCAGAGCTGGGAGGGCAATCCGCAAGCCAAGCTGACCTGGGCCACTCACAACGTGCCTTTCCTGGCCGCGGTCGAGGACGGCGCGCTGTCGGCCACGCAATTCCACCCCGAAAAAAGCGGTGACGCCGGCGCGACGCTGCTGGCCAATTGGGTGTCGGACCTGTGAGGACGCTAGGTTAAGCCCCCGTGCCAGGAAATAAGCCATTGATCCTTCTGCCCGCCGTCGACGTCGTGGACGGTAAGGCGGTGCGGTTGGTGCAGGGGCAGGCGGGCAGCGAGACCGACTACGGCTCCGCGCTGGACGCCGCAATGACGTGGCAGCGTGATGGTGCGGAGTGGATTCACCTGGTCGACCTGGACGCGGCGTTCGGCCGTGGGTCCAACCGCGAACTGCTCGCCGAGGTCGTCGGCAAGCTCGACGTCGCCGTCGAACTGTCCGGCGGCATTCGCGACGACGACTCGTTGACGGCCGCGCTCGCGACCGGCTGCGCACGGGTCAATCTCGGCACCGCCGCATTGGAGAACCCCGAGTGGTGCGCGCGGGCGATCGCCGAGCACGGCGACAAAGTGGCTGTCGGGCTGGACGTCAAAATCGTCGACGGCGAGCACCGCTTGCGCGGCCGCGGCTGGGAAACCGACGGCGGCGACCTCTGGACAGTGCTGGAACGCCTTGACGCGCAAGGCTGCTCGAGGTTCGTCGTCACCGATGTCACCAAGGACGGCACGCTGCAAGGCCCCAATCTCGATCTGCTGTCCGGCGTCGCCGCACGCACCTACGCTCCGGTGATCGCGTCGGGTGGTGTGTCCAGCCTGGATGATCTGCGGGCGATCGGCACGCTCACCGACAGCGGCGTGGAGGGCGCGATCATCGGAAAAGCGTTGTACGCCGGGCGGTTCACGCTGCCGCAGGCGCTGGCTGCGGTAGGAGGGTAGCCGGTCATGGCGCTCGACCAGACCGATCTCGACGCGCTGGTCTCCGAGGCGGCCACCATCCTCGACGAAGCGGCTGTGCCGTTCATTTCCGGCCACCGCGCCGAATCCGCCGTCCAGAAGAAGGGCAACGATTTCGCGACAGAGGTCGATCTGGCCATCGAACGCCAGGTGGTCAAGGCGTTGGTGTCGCGGACAGGCATCGAGGTGCACGGCGAGGAGTTCGGCGGCGCCGATATCGATTCGCCCTTGGTGTGGGTACTCGACCCGATCGACGGCACGTTCAACTACGCCGCGGGTCTGCCGACCGCAGCGATTCTGTTGGCTTTGGTCCGGGACAGCGAGCCGGTGGCGGGCCTGACCTGGTTGCCGTTCACCGGCCAACGCTACACGGCCGTGCTCGGAAAGCCGTTGTACGCCAACGGCGTTGCGCAGCCGCCGCTGGGTAAGGCAGAGGTGGCTGCCAGCGTCGTCGGCACGGGAACGTTCGATGTCGACTCGCGAGGCCGGTTCCCCGGCCGATATCGCCTCGCGATCCTCGAACGGCTCAGCCGGCGGTGCTCGCGCATGCGGATGCACGGCGCCATTGGCTTCGACCTGGCGTGCACGGCCGCTGGAATACTCGGGGGCGCCATCACTTTCGGCGGTCACGTCTGGGATCATGCGGCGGGTGTGGCGCTGGTGCGGGCCGCCGGCGGCACGGTCACCGACCTGGCCGGCAACGACTGGACTATTTCGTCGAAGTCGGCGTTGGCCGGAATGCCTGGCGTGCACGGCGAACTGCTCGACATTGTGTTGTCGGCGGGCGACCCGGACGACTACCGATGAACCCGAAGGATCTTGCGGTTCGCATCATTCCCTGCCTGGACGTCGATGACGGCCGGGTGGTCAAGGGCGTCAACTTCGAAAACCTCCGCGACGCAGGCGATCCCGTCGAGCTGGCGGCCGCCTATGACCGCGAGGGCGCCGACGAACTGACATTCCTGGACGTGACGGCCAGTTCGTCTGGTCGGGCCACCATGCTGGAAGTCGTCAAGCGGACGGCCGAGCAGGTGTTCATCCCGCTCACGGTCGGCGGCGGTGTGCGGTCAGTGGCCGATGTCGACGTGCTGTTGCGTGCCGGCGCCGACAAGGTCGCCGTCAACACAGCGGCGATCGCTCGCCCGGAACTGCTGGCGGAGTTGTCGCGCCAGTTCGGTTCGCAGTGCATCGTGTTGTCGGTCGACGCGCGGACGGTGCCGGAAGGCTCGCCGTCGACGCCGTCGGGGTGGGAGGTCACCACCCACGGCGGCCGCCGCGGTACCGGCATAGACGCGATTGAATGGGCCACCCGCGGCGCGGAGTTGGGGGTCGGGGAGATCCTGCTCAACTCGATGGATTTCGACGGCACCAAGGCCGGGTTCGATCTGCCGATGCTGCGCGCGGTGCGCGGCGCCGTCAGCATCCCGGTGATCGCCAGCGGGGGCGCGGGCGCCAAGGAACATTTCGCGCCCGCCGTTGTTGCAGGTGCCGACGCCGTGCTGGCCGCCAGCGTGTTCCACTTCCGGGAGTTGACCATCGCCGAGGTGAAGGCGGCGATGGCGGCAGAAGGGATTGTTGTGCGGTGACGCTCGATGCAGGCATCGCGTCGCGGCTCAAGCGCGACGCCAACGGCTTATTCACGGCGGTCGCCCAGGAGCGCGGCACCGGCAAGGTGCTGATGGTCGCGTGGATGGACGACATCGCGTTGGCGCGCACGCTGGAGACCCGCAAGGCCACCTACTACTCTCGTTCGCGCGGTGAGCATTGGGTGAAGGGCGAGACGTCCGGACACACGCAGCACGTTCACTCGGTGCGACTGGACTGCGACGGCGACACCGTGCTGCTCGAGGTCGACCAAGTGGGTGGTGCGTGCCATACCGGCGACCACACGTGCTTCGACGCCGACCTGCTGCTCGGCCCACAGGATTAGCCGCTTTCGTACAAGGTCGTGCGCTCGCGGGAGTGTCAGCGGCTAGTTTCATCCGTGATGACGAAAGCCGCCATGATCGCCGCCGCCGGGCTGGCCGCGCTGGGTATCCCTCGCTACCTCGCATTCCGGAAGAAGCTCGCCACCGTCGCGCCGGAGCTGCGCACGCCGGCGATGATTCCCTGGCTCGTCCCGATGAACACCCGGACCCTGCCATACCACCGGGCGCTCATGAGCTTCAAGTCCAAGCCCGAGCCCGGTGTCGCGATGACCGAGCGCCATGTGGAGGATTCCGACGTCGAGGTGGTGGTGCTCGCACCGGTACACCGTTCGGCGCCGGCGCCTGGCGTGCTGTGGCTTCACGGCGGGGCAATGTGCGCCGGCACCGCGCAGCTCGAAGTCCAGCCCACATCGCGCCTCGTCGAACCACTCGGCGCGGTCGCGGTCCTGCCGAATTACCGGCTCGCGCCCGAAAACCCTTTTCCCGCAGGACTCGACGATTGCTTGGCCACGTTGCGATGGATGGTAAAGCACGCCGACGAACTCGGCATTGATCCCGACTGCATCGCCGTGGCAGGAGCGAGCGCGGGCGGCGGGTTGGCTGCGGCGGTCGCACAGCGCGCCTTCGACGACGGAATCTCGTTGCGCGCCCAGGCGATGGTGTATCCGATGCTCGACGACAGGACCGCCCTACGAACCGATTTCGCCGGCAGGGGAGAGCTGACGTGGCGGCCGGCGTCCAACAAGTGGGCGTGGACCGCGTACCTCGGCCGCGAGCCCCGCATGTCGGATGCACCCGAATACGCTGCGCCCGCACGACGCACCGATCTCGCGGGATTGCCGCCTGCATGGATCGGCATCGGCGACCTGGACACCTACTTCGACGAGAACGTCGCCTACGCCGAACGGCTGAAAGCGGCTGGCGTGCCGTGTGAACTCGTCATCGTGCCGGGGATGTATCACGTCGCCGACGGCGTCGCGCAGAATGCACCGTCGATGAAGCGGTTCCACGCCAGCATGGTGGGGTTCTTGCGCACGCACTTGAACGCGTCGCCCATTTCCTCCTAGGGACGTAACCGCCGCCCCGCAACGACTCTCCCGCAGAGAACTCACGCAGACTGCCGCTGCCGAAGCACCTCCAGTGCCTTGTTGGCGTGTGTGTCCATGCTGATCTCACTGGCGATCACGTCGAGGATGGTCTGGTCGGCGTCGATCACGAACGTGGTGCGCTTGACCGGCATCAACTTGCCCAGCAGCCCACGCTTGACACCGAACTGTGCGGCGACGGTGCCGTCGGCGTCCGACAGCAGCGGATAGTCGAAGCGCTGGGTGTCGGAGAACTTGGCCTGCTTGGCGACGGGGTCGGTGCTGATCCCGACCCGCGACGCGCCGACGGCCGCGAACTCGCTCGCCAGATCGCGGAAGTGACACGCCTCCTTGGTGCAGCCCGGCGTCATCGCCGCGGGGTAGAAGAACAGCACGATCGGGCCGTCCGCGAGCAACGATGTGAGGCTTCGCACAGTGCCCGATTGGTCGGGCAATTCGAACTCGGGGGCCCGGTCACCCCGTTTTAGAGATGTCACAGCTGTTGACCCTACGCCTGGCTGATTAACGGTCCAGCCGTACCGGCTGGGAGGATTATCACGTGGAAACCACCGCCAACGTCAGTGTCGGCACGTCGCTGGCTGTCACGACGTCACGCGAGGACTTCCGGGCGCTGGCCGCGGGGCACCGCGTCGTACCGGTGACCCGCAAGGTGTTGGCAGACAGCGAGACGCCTCTCTCTGCCTACCGGAAGCTGGCCGCCAACCGCCCCGGCACGTTCTTGCTGGAGTCGGCCGAGAACGGGCGGTCGTGGTCACGGTGGTCGTTCATCGGCGCGGGGGCCCCGTCGGCATTCACGGTCCGCAATGGACAGGCGGCGTGGCTGGGCGTCACGCCGAAGGACGCCCCCAGCGGTGGCGACCCACTGCAGGCGCTGCAGGCGACGCTGGAGCTGCTGCAGACCGAACACGTGCCCGGACTGCCGCCGCTGTCGGGTGGACTCGTCGGGTTCTTTTCCTATGACCTGGTGCGCAGGCTAGAGCGGCTGCCCGAACTTGTCGTCGACGACCTCGGGTTGCCCGACATCCTGCTGCTGCTGGCCACGGACATCGCTGCCGTCGACCACCACGAGGGCACGATCACGCTGATCGCCAACGCGGTGAACTGGAACGGCACCGACGAACGCGTCGACTGGGCCTACGACGACGCCGTCGCGCGGCTCGACGTGATGACCGAGGCACTCGGCGCGAACCTGTCGTCGGCGGTGGCCACGTTCAGCAGGCCGGCGCCGGCCAATCGGCGGCAGCGCTCGGTCGAGGAGTACACCGCCATCGTTGAGCGACTCGTCGGCGACATCGAGGCGGGTGAGGCGTTTCAGGTCGTGCCGTCGCAACGGTTCGAGATGGACACCGACGCGGACCCGCTCGACGTGTACCGGATGCTGCGGGTGTCCAACCCCAGCCCGTACATGTATCTGCTGAATGTGCCCGACGCCGATGGCGGACTTGACTTTTCGGTCGTGGGGTCGAGTCCCGAAGCGCTGGTGACGGTCAAGGAGGGCCGCGCGACGACGCATCCTATCGCGGGAACGCGATGGCGCGGCGCCACCGAAGAAGAGGACGTACTGCTCGAGAAGGAGCTGCTGGAGGACGAGAAGGAGCGCGCCGAACACCTGATGCTGGTCGACCTCGGCCGCAACGATCTGGGCCGCGTCTGTTTGCCAGGAACGGTTCGCGTGGAGGACTACAGCCGCATCGAGCGCTACAGCCACGTCATGCATCTGGTATCGACGGTGACGGGCCAGTTGGCCGACGGCAAGACGGCCCTCGACGCGGTGACCGCGTGCTTCCCGGCGGGCACGCTCACCGGCGCGCCGAAAGTGCGCGCCATGGAACTCATCGAAGAGGTCGAGAAGACCCGTCGCGGCCTCTACGGCGGCGTGCTCGGTTATCTGGACTTCGCCGGGGACGCCGATTTCGCGATTGCGATCCGGACCGCCCTGATGCGCGGGGGCACGGCCTATGTGCAGTCCGGCGGGGGAGTCGTGGCGGACTCCAATGGCCCGTACGAGTACAACGAGGCCGCGAACAAAGCGAAAGCCGTGCTGAACGCCATCGCCGCGGCGGAGACGCTGACCGAGCCATGAAACACATCGGGCAGCTGTTGCTGGTGATTGCCGCGGGAGCGCTGTGGCTGGCGTCCCGAATGACGTGGGTGGCGGTGAGCTCGTTCGACGGGCTGGGCCAGCCTGAGACGGCGACGCTCAATGGGGGGACCTGGTCGACCGCGCTGGTGCCGGTGGCCCTGATCCTGTTGGCGGCTGCGCTTGCCTCCACGGTCGGGCCGAAATGGCAGTTGCGGTTGCTCGCGCTGGTCGTCGGTGCGCTGAGCGCCGCGATGGCCTACCTGGCGATCAGCCTGTGGGTGGTCCCGGATGTGGCGGTGCGCGCGGCGAACCTGGCAGAGGTGCCGGTGGCAGATCTGGTCGGCACGCAGCGGCATTACTGGGGAGCGGTCGTCACCTTGGTCGCCGCCCTGCTCACACTCGCCGGTGCGCTGCTGCTCCTGCGGGCTCCGGTGAAATCCGAGTCGAAGAGCGACAAGTACCAGGCTCCGGCGCGGCGCCGCGAGACGGCGCGACGTCGGGCTGCTGCGGGCGACGATTTGTCCGAGCGAATGATGTGGGACGCACTCGACGAAGGGCGCGATCCCACCAAACCAGACACCGAGGGGCGGTGAAAGATGGTGTGTTCGGTGCGGCTACCCTTCGATGAAGATCATGCGTCAGAAAGACGGTGCGGACGCGGAGGGAGTCCACGGGTTATGAGTTCGGCGACCGTGCTCGACTCGATTATCGAGGGAGTACGCGCCGACGTCGCCGCACGCGAGGCTGTCGTCAGCCTCGACGAGGTCAAAGCCGCCGCCAAGGCCGCGCCTCCGCCGCTGGACGTGTTGGCGGCGCTGCGGGCAGACGGTATCGCTGTCATCGCCGAAGTGAAGCGCGCCAGCCCATCTCGGGGAGCGCTTGCGACAATCACCGATCCAGCAAAGCTCGCGCGCTCATACCAGGACGGCGGAGCGCGCGTCGTCAGCGTGCTGACCGAACAGCGCCGCTTCAACGGATCACTCGACGACTTGGACGCCGTGCGGGCCGCGGTGTCAATCCCGGTGTTACGCAAGGACTTCATCGTGCGGCCGTATCAGATCCATGAGGCTCGCGCGCACGGCGCCGACATGCTGCTGTTGATTGTCGCGGCGCTCGAACAATCCGCGTTGGTGTCGATGCTGGATCGCACCGAGTCGCTCGGAATGACCGCACTGGTCGAGGTGCATACCGAAGAGGAAGCTGATCGCGCACTTCAGGCGGGCGCCAAGGTGATTGGCGTCAACGCCCGCGACCTGAAGACGCTCGCCGTCGACCGGGATTGCTTTGCGCGCATCGCACCGGGGCTGCCGACCAACATCATCCGTGTCGCCGAATCAGGTGTACGCGGTCCGGCCGATCTGTTGGCCTATGCCGGTGCCGGTGCCGACGCCGTGCTCGTCGGCGAGGGTCTGGTCACCAGCGGTGATCCCCGCACTGCCGTCGCGGATCTGGTCACCGCAGGTACTCATCCGTCCTGTCCGAAACCCTCGCGCTGAGTCGATGGCCGATCTCGCCGGCCCGGAGTTGCCGCGTTCAAGTGCGGCGATCGCAGAGCCCACCGCCCATGATCCCGATGCCAAGGGCCATTTCGGTGTCTACGGAGGACGGTTCGTCCCCGAGGCTCTGATGGCGGTCATCGAAGAGGTCACCGCGGCCTACGAAAAGGCGCGCGGCGACCAGGAATTCCTCGACGAACTCGACCGGTTGCAGCGGCACTACAGCGGGAGGCCGTCGCCGTTGTACGAAGCCGCACGCCTCAGCGAGCACGGAGGGGGCGCCCGCCTCTTCCTCAAACGAGAAGACCTGAATCACACCGGTTCTCACAAGATCAACAATGTGTTGGGACAGGCTCTGCTTGCCCGCCAGATGGGTAAGACGCGGGTGATCGCCGAGACCGGCGCCGGTCAGCACGGTGTCGCGACCGCAACCGCGTGTGCGTTGCTCGGTCTTGATTGCGTGATCTACATGGGCGCGGTCGACACCGCACGCCAGGCTCTGAACGTCGCGCGGATGCGGTTGTTGGGGGCCGAAGTCGTATCTGTGGAGTCTGGTTCCAAGACGCTCAAGGACGCGATCAACGAAGCGTTTCGCGACTGGGTGACCAACGCCGACGAGACCTACTACTGCTTCGGCACGGCGGCAGGCCCGCATCCGTTTCCGGTGATGGTGCGCGACTTTCAGCGTGTGATCGGTCTCGAGGCGCGCGCGCAGATCCAGGACCAAGCCGGCCGTCTGCCCGACGCGGTGGCCGCGTGCGTCGGCGGTGGTTCCAACGCGATCGGCGTCTTCCATGCGTTCATCGACGATCCGGACGTCAAGCTCGTCGGTTTCGAGGCCGCCGGCGACGGTGTCGAAACAGGCCGGCATGCAGCAACATTCACCGGTGGGACCCCCGGTGCGTTCCAGGGGTCGTTCTCCTACCTGCTGCAGGACGAAGACGGGCAGACGATCGAATCGCATTCGATATCAGCGGGTTTGGACTATCCCGGGGTCGGTCCCGAGCACGCTTTCCTCAAGGACACCGGACGCGCGGACTACCGGCCCATCACCGATGCCGAGGCAATGGAAGCCTTCGGCCTACTCTGCAGGGCCGAGGGCATCATCCCGGCGATCGAATCGGCTCATGCGGTCGCGGGTGCGTTGAAGCTGGGTAAGGAGCTCGGGGCGGGATCGGTCATCCTGGTGAATATGTCGGGCCGCGGCGACAAGGACGTGGAAACGGCGGCCAAGTGGTTCGGCCTGCTCGACAGCACGGGCGGCGCCGGCTCATGACACCTGGACTTTCTCCGATGTTCGAGGCGTGCAGGCAGGAGGGGCGGTCGGCGCTGATCGGCTACCTGCCGACGGGCTATCCCGATGTGCCGACGTCGATTTCGGCGATGACGGTGTTAGTCGAATCCGGCTGTGACGTCATCGAAGTCGGCATGCCCTATTCCGATCCCGGCATGGACGGCCCCACCATCGCGACGGCGACCGAGGCCGCTCTGCGCGGCGGCGTGCGGGTGCGTGATTCCTTGTCGGCGGTGGAGGCGATCAGCAAGGCGGGCGGCCGCCCTGTCGTGATGACCTACTGGAACCTCGTGTTGCACTACGGGGTAGAAGCATTCGCGCGCGACCTCGCCGCCGCGGGCGGACTCGGGATGATCACGCCGGACTTGATCCCTGATGAAGCGGGCGAATGGCTGGCCGTCTCGGATGCGCACGACTTGGACCGCATTTTTCTGGTGGCGCCGTCGTCGACGCCCGAACGACTGGCCGCGACAGCCAAGGCCTCGCGCGGGTTCGTCTACGCTGCCTCGACGATGGGTGTGACCGGGGCCAGGGACGTGGTCTCGGTTGCAGCACCCGAGTTGGTCCGGCGGGTAAAGGCAGTGTCAGATATCGCCGTCGGCGTCGGCCTGGGGGTGCGCTCGCGTGAGCAGGCTGCCCAGATCGGTGCATACGCAGACGGCGTGATTGTTGGTTCGGCCCTGGTGTCGGCGCTGACGGAGGGGCTCCCCGCCGTGCGCGCGCTGACCGAAGAATTGGCCGACGGTGTGCGGCAGAGGATTTCGGCGTGACAACAACCCTACTTGCTTCCTTCCCGAGCCCATCGCAGGGCGTGTGGCACCTCGGGCCGATCCCGATCCGCGCCTACGCGCTGTTCATCCTCGTCGGCGTGATCGCCGCTCTCATCATCGGCAACCGGCGGTGGACCCAGCGCGGCGGCGAGCCGGGCGTCATCTACGACATCGCCTTGTGGGCCATCATCTTCGGGCTCATCGGCGGCAGGCTGTATCACGTCCTCACCGACTGGAGTACCTATTTCGGTCCCGGCGGTGCGGGTTTGATGGCGGCATTCAAGATTCAAGAGGGCGGCCTGGGCATCTGGGGGGCCGTCACGCTCGGCGGTGTCGGCGCGTGGATAGGTTGCCGACGCCGCGGTATTCCACTACCGCCGTTCGGCGACGCGATTGCGCCGGGAATCGTGTTGGCACAGGCCATCGGTCGTATCGGGAACTACTTCAACCAGGAGCTGTACGGCAGGGCGACGACGATGCCGTGGGGTCTGGAGATCTTCGAGCGTCGCGATTCGCACGGTGCTCTCGATTCGCTCAACGGCGTCTCGACCGGTCAGCTGATCGAGATCGTCCATCCCACGTTCCTGTACGAATTACTGTGGAACCTCCTGGTTTTCATATTCCTCATCTGGGTGGACCGCCGATACCGAATCGGTCATGGCAGGCTGTTCGCGCTCTATGTCGCCGCGTACTGCTTCGGGCGGTTCTGGGTGGAGCTGATGCGCAGCGATATGGCGACCCATATCGCCGGTATCAGGATCAACTCGTTCGTATCGGTGTTCGTGTTCATCGGCGCTGTCGTCTACATCATGGTTGCGCCCAAGGGACGTGAGGATCCATCTGAGCTTCGCGGCGATGCCTTGGTCGATGAGAAGCAATCGCCTGTCGAAGAGGTCACCAAAGAACTCGCCGCTGTTGCGGCTACGACCGGTGTCGTGGCTGCGGCCAAGGCGGCGGGCGAAATGGAAGACGAGGACGCCGCCGAAAGCGAAGGAGCTGCCGAAACGGAGGCTGGCCCAACCTCCGACCAGGAAGCCGAACCGGTATCGGAGGCCGAGCAACTGACGGCAGATGTCGAGACCGCGCCCGCCGAAGACATTGCAGAGGCGGAGGCCTTCGCCGAGGCCGGCGAAAAAGCCCAGGCCGAAGCCGAAGCCGACGAAGTCTCACAGGAGCCCGAACCCGTGGCGGAGGCCGAGCAACTGACAGCAGACGTCGAGACCGCGCCCGCCGAAGACATTGCAGAAGCCGAATCCTTCGCTGAAGTCGGCGAGGAGCCTGAGGAATCGGAACCTGGGGCCGAGGCTGTTGGCGGTGTGGGTGCTGTCGAGGGGGACGAGGTAGCCGAAGCGGAAGAGGCTGCGCCGGAGGTGCATGAGGCTGCCGTTGAGAGCGCTGAGGAAGCGGCGGCAACTGCGGAGGACGTGTCTGAGGAGGCTGCGGGCGACGTGTCCGAAGAGGGTGAGGCTGACGCTGCCGAACACGAGGAGCCGGCCGACGAAGCGCCCGCCGATTCGCAGAACAAACCTGAATCCGAGGCCGCCGGCGATGACGTCCCCGAACCCAAACCTGAGGCTGATCAAGTAGCAGAGCCGGAAGCGGCCACGCCGGATGTTCACGAAGCCGCCGCTCGGGACACGGAAACTGCCGGCGATGAACGCCGGGGGATAGGGAAACGGATCCGCCGTCGATTCGGATTCAGGCGAGGTTAGTCGCGCAGTCGCAAACCCCAAGCGTCTGCGCCGTTTTCACTTCTGGCACGACGCCCCGCGCCGTCGCGGGCGATCAGTCCGCGAACCTCCGAATCTTCGAACGGATATCGCGAGGCCACCCTTGCGGCCCGGTGACGGCCTCAGGGGCTCCAAAAAACAGGTGCAAGAGCGTAGCGTCAATGGTTGCTGGCAGGGTTGTCGACGGATCTGCCATCCCAGCCCTCGGCAGCGCCCCAGCGGCGATGTGAGGGGAGACGATTATGAAACGCTGCATCGTCGGAGTGATGGCCGCCCTGCTGATGGCCGCAGGCCTGATCGCCGCGCCGCCGGCCAGCGCCGCCTGCCTGTACGGCGGACCATATATCAGTAAGTGCGATGGGCCCGTCCAGCCCGACGGCACCTGGCAACGTTGCGTGGCAGTTGCTCAATACGTTCCTCGGGGCCTCAGTTCCTACCTCACACCCGTCAAGAACTGCGATCTGATGGGACCCGATCAGCACCCTGCTGATTTCGCCTTGGGTGACCCTCCGACGCACATCGACTGAGCGGCGCTTTCGGTCACGCGATATGAAAGTCGCGGTCGTCGGGTCGTGAAAGCATGGCCGCCATCGTCTTGCGGTCATACGGCCAGAGGTCGATATTGCCCTCGTCGGTGAGATACCAAGAATTGCAACCGGTGTTCCACACCGTCGGGCCGAGCGCCGACGCGACCTCGTCGTTGAACGTCGTCGTCGCCTGCTCGGTGACCTCGACGGTGTCGAACTCGCCCTCACGAAACCGGCGCAGCCATTGCACGATGTACTGAGCAGTCAACTCGGCAGAGAAATGCAGCGGGATCGAGCCCGTCGGGGAATTGGGGCCCAGCACCGTGAAAAAGTTCGGGAAGCCCGGAATGGCTGTCATGCGGTATGCGCGTGGGCCTTTCGCCCATGCCTCGTCGATGTGCAAGCCGTCGCGCCCGCGCAGGTTCATCGGCCGCATGTAGTTGTGTGTATGGAAGCCGGTCGCCAGCACCAGCAGATCGGCTTCGATGTGGCGGCCGTCGGCGGTCCTGATTCCCCGCGGGGTGATCCGCTCGATGGCCGAGGTAACCAGCTCGGCGTTGTCCGACTGGATCGCGGGGTAGTACGTGTCGGAAACTACCTGCCGTTTGCACAGCGGTTGATAGTCCGGGGTAAGCCGTTGGCGCAGGGCGCGGTCACGCACCTGGGCCCGTAGGCTCCACCGCGCATAACTCTGTATCAACCGGCGGCGCCAAGACGGTCTCGTCGTAACATCGGCCAGAATGCCTGAGCCCCATAGTAATCCGGCGTACAACCGTCGATTGGCCGTTGGAAAACGGCGCAGCAGTCCGCCCAAGGTGCGCGGTTGCCGCGATCCGACCGGCGCCCACATCACCCACTGCGGCGTCCGCACGAAATGTGTGATGCGCTCGGCGCGGCGCTGAAGCGCGGACACGATCTGTACCCCGGTAGAACCGTTTCCGATGACAGCGATCTTGCGACCGCGCGTCTCGATTCCGTCGTCCCACCGCGCGGTGTGCACAACATCGCCGCCGAACGAGGCGAGCCCCGGGACGTCCGGGGTGAACGGGTGGTGCAGCACACCCGTTGCCGCCACGACGAAATCCGCCTCCTGCTGCGCGCCGTCAGCGGTGGTGACCCGCCACGTGGTGCCCGTGAACACCGTCGACACGACTTCGGAGTTCAACCTCAGCCGGTCTTCGAGACCAAACCGTCGGACGACATCGCCGATATAGCACTGGATCTCGTCGCCCGGCGCGAAGATTCCCGTCCAGTCGGGTTTGGGCGCGAACGAGAACTGGTAAAGCTGTGACGGCACGTCACACGTCAGACCTGGGTAACGGTTCCAATGCCAGACGCCGCCGACGTCTGCACCTTTCTCCAGAATCGTGAAGCCGTGAAATCCTGCGCGCTGCAACGTGACCGCGGTGGCAACCCCCGCCACTCCCGCACCGATGATGACAATTCTCGGTTCTCGGCTCATCGTTGCTCGCCGGCTTCCGGGTAAGCCATGTCAGCTCCTCCCATCTAAAAACCGACGGTATCTGGAGTCTGTAGGTATGTCAAAGACTAGAATGCATCCATGGCTCGCATGTCCCGCGTCGAAAGCCAGGCCCAAACCCGATCGCAGCTGATCGCGACCGCCAAGCAGATGTTCTTCACCGACGGGTATCACCCGACGTCACTGGAGAAGGTCGCCGAAGCCGCCGGCTACTCCAAGGGCGCGGTCTACTCGAACTTCCGAAACAAGGACGAGCTCTGTGCTGCGGTGCTTGATGAGATTCGTGCAGAACGGTTCACCGAGGTCATCGCACTGGTTTCGCACTCTGACAGGTTCGAGGCATTGCGCGACTGGGCACAGGGCGTGATCGGTGACCCCGGTTGGACGACTCTCGAGGCCGAGTTCGCGTTGCACGCACGCCCGAACGAACAGTTGCGTAGCGAGCTTGCCGGGCGCCTCGAGAACCTCATCGAGACGCTCGCCGCCGGCGTGGAATCGGCTGACGATCTCGACCTCGCGATGTCCACGCGGCAGGCCGCCACCGTATTGCTCGCGCTCAGTATCGGTCTCGGTCTCATGCGCTCGATCAATCCCGCTATCTCGGTGGACGGGCTCGTGGACACGCTTCGGCTGATGGCCGGAGAACCCTTATAGCAACCGGCGGCTTCTGGCATGCTGGGTGCCATGACTGAGCCCCAGTTCGGTGGCACCGAGGGACCCCCGCCCCCACATCAATCCCAATATCAGCCGCCGCCTCCGGGCTACGCGTCGCCGCCGCCCGGATATCCGCCGCCCGGTCAGTACGGGCAATATCCGCAGCCGTACATGGATCCGTCTGCTCCGTACGGCCGCCATCCGGTCACCGGCGCGCCGCTGTCGGACAAGTCCAAGATCGTCGCTGGTCTGCTGCAGTTGATCGGGTTGTTCGGCCTCGTCGGCATCGGGCGCATTTACTTGGGCTACACCGGCCTGGGCGTCGCGCAGCTAGTCGTCGGCCTGGTCACCTGCGGAATCGGCGCGGTGGTGTGGGGCATCATCGACGCTGTCCTCATCTTCACCGACAAGGTGCCCGACCCCGAGGGACGCCCCCTTCGTGAGGGCACCTAGCGCCGTCGTCGGCGGCAAGCCACGTTTGTACGGCGCACTCGGCGCGGGCGCGCTGCTCGCCGGCGGCCTCACGTACGTCGGGCTCGTCGACCCGCACCGCCCCGGCTTCGTCTTTCCTGCGTGTCCGTTCAAGCTTCTGACCGGTTTCAATTGCCCCGCGTGCGGCGGGTTGCGGATGACGCACGACCTGCTGCACGGTGATCTCGCCGCCGCCGTCGTCGACAACATCGTCCTGCTCATCGGCCTGCCCGCCCTGCTGGCGTGGGTCCTGGTGCGCTGGCGCACCGGACGCCCCATCTTCACGATGCCCGTGATCGGCGTCATTGTTGTGCTCGCCGTGACCTGGACAGTGGTGCGCAATCTGCCGGGATTTCCGCTGGTCCCCACCGTTCTCGACGGGTAGCCGCGTAACCGCGCTGATACAATTTTCTTTCGGGCCGCTGCAGTCCCGGACGAAGAATTCTCCAGACTGCGGAGGTCAATCCCAGTGTTGTTCTCGGCATTGCCGCCTGCCCAAGGCCTGTACGACCCACAGCGCGAGGCCGATTCGTGCGGTGTCGCCATGATCGCCGACATTCAGGGCAGACGTTCCCACGCCATCGTCGCCGACGGTCTCGTCGCGTTGGAGCACCTTGATCATCGAGGCGCGGCCGGTGCGGAAACGAACAGCGGTGACGGTGCAGGCATCCTCATCCAGCTGCCGACCGAACTCTTTCGCGACGTCGTCGACTTCGAACTGCCCCCGCCGACCGACGAGGGCTGCAATGCGTTCGCGGCAGGAATCTGCTTTCTGCCGCAGGATTCCGCGGAGCGCAGCGCCGCGCGGCAGCAGATCGAGGCCATCGCCGACGACGAGGGGCTGGATGTTCTCGGCTGGCGTGAACTGCCCGTCGACCCTGCGGGCGCCGACCTCGGTGCCACGGCGCTGGGCTGCATGCCGTACATGGCGCAGATCTTCCTCGCTGCACCCGATCGAGTCGGTGGCATCGACCTGGACCGCCGGGTGTACCCCGTCCGCAAAAGGGCCTCGGCGGCAAACGTCTACTTTCCATCACTGTCCAGCCGGACCATCGCCTATAAGGGCATGCTGACGACGGTCCAACTGCCGCGGTATTTTTCGGATCTCCGCGATGAACGATGTATGAGCGCGATCGCGATCGTGCACAGCCGGTTCTCCACCAACACGTTCCCGTCCTGGCCGCTGGCCCACCCGTTTCGCTTCGTTGCCCACAACGGCGAGATCAACACCGTGCGCGGCAACCGCAACCGCATGCACGCCCGCGAGGCCATGCTTGCCAGCAACGTCATCCCCGGCGATCTCGCCAGGTTGTCGCCGATCTGCACACCCGATGCGTCGGACTCTGCGTCGTTCGATCAGGTTCTCGAACTGCTGCACCTCGGCGGACGCAGCCTGCCCCATGCGGTACTGATGATGATCCCCGAAGCGTGGGAGAACAATACGTCGCTGCCCCAGGCGCAGCGAGAATTCTGGCAGTTCCACGCCTCTCTGATGGAACCGTGGGACGGTCCCGCCTGCGTCACCTTCACCGACGGCACCGTCGTCGGGGCGGTGTTGGACCGCAATGGGTTGCGGCCAGGGCGGTGGTGGCGCACCATCGACGACCGCGTGATCCTCGCCAGCGAAGCCGGTGTGCTCGATGTGCCGTCGGCGCAGATCGTCGCCAAGGGCCGACTGGAACCCGGCAAGATGTTTCTGGTCGACACGGACGCGGGACGCATCGTGCCCGACGACGAGATCAAGGCCGAACTGGCCGGCGCTCACCCGTATGGCGAGTGGCTGCACGCAGGTCTGCTCGACCTCACGACGCTGCCCGACCGGGTGCGGGCACACTTCAACCACGATTCGGTTGTCCGGCGACAGATCGCATTTGGCTACACCGAAGAGGACCTCCGAATCCAGTTGACGCCCATGGCAGCATCCGGCGCCGAGCCACTGGGGTCGATGGGCACCGATACTCCGATCGCGGTGCTTTCGCAGCGCCCCAGGCTGCTCTACGACTACTTCGTAGAACTCTTCGCACAAGTCACCAACCCGCCGCTGGACGCCATCCGCGAGGCGGTCGTCACGTCGATGGCACGCGTTATGGGACCCGAACAGAACCTGCTCGAGCCGTCCGCAGCCTCCTGCCGCCAGATCAAGCTGGCCTGGCCGGTGCTCGACAACGACGAGCTCAACAAGATCGTCCACATCAACGACGACGGTGAACATCCCGGGCTGCGCACAGCTGTGCTGCGCGGGCTCTACGATGTCGAGCACGGCGGTGAGGGACTGGCCGATGCCCTCGAGGAGCTACGCATCCAGGCATGCGATGCGATCGCCAAAGGTGCTCGCACACTTGTCATCTCCGATCGCGACTCCGACCACACCAGGGCGCCGATTCCGTCCCTGCTTGCGGTCTCGGCGGTGCATCACCATCTGGTGCGCACCAAGGAGCGCACCTCCGTTGCCTTGGTGGTGGAAAGCGGCGACGCCCGCGAGGTGCACCACATCGCGATGCTGATCGGGTTCGGTGCCGCCGCCGTCAACCCGTACCTGGCGTTCGAATCGATTGAGGACTTGGTTCGCGAGGGCGAGCTCACCGGCATCGAAACCGCTGCCGCGGTGCGCAATTACCTCAAGGCGCTCAGCAAGGGCGTGATGAAGGTGATGAGCAAGATGGGCATTTCCACGGTCGCGTCCTACACCGCGGCGCAGGCGTTCGAGGCGATCGGACTCGACCGGGGCGTGGTCGACGAATATTTCAGCGGCACACCGAGCCAACTCGGCGGAGTCGGGCTGGACGTGATCGCCGAAGAGGTCAAGCAACGACACCGTCGCGCGTATCCGGAGAACCCGACCGAACGCGTGCACCGCCGCCTCGACGTCGGCGGCGAATATGCCTTTCGGCGAGAAGGAGAGCTTCATCTCTTCACGCCCGAAGTGGTTTTCCTGCTTCAGCATTCCACCCGCACCGGCCGATATGACATCTTTCGGCAGTACTCCGAGGAGGTTGACCGGCTGTCTCGCGAGGGCGGTACGCTGCGTGGCCTGTTCGAACTCAGGAAGGGCATGCGACCCCCCGTTGCGCTCGACGAGGTCGAACCTGTCGAGTCGATCGTCAAGCGGTTCAACACCGGCGCAATGAGTTACGGGTCCATCTCGGCCGAGGCGCACGAGACCATGGCGATCGCCATGAACAATCTCGGCGGGCGGTCGAACTCGGGTGAGGGCGGCGAAGACGCCGACAGGCTCTACGATCCGCGCAGGCGTAGCGCTGTCAAACAGGTGGCGTCGGGCCGCTTCGGGGTCACCAGCGACTATCTGGTGAACGCGTCGGACATCCAGATCAAGATGGCGCAGGGCGCCAAACCGGGTGAAGGCGGCCAACTGCCGGGCTACAAGGTCTATCCGACCATCGCCAAGACCCGTCATTCGACTCCCGGTGTCGGGCTGATTTCGCCTCCGCCGCACCACGACATCTACTCGATCGAGGATCTGGCGCAGCTCATTCACGATCTGAAGAACGCCAATTCCGAGGCGCGCATCCACGTCAAGTTGGTCAGCTCGGTGGGCGTGGGCACCGTCGCGGCCGGAGTATCGAAGGCGCACGCCGACGTGGTGCTGATCTCCGGCTACGACGGCGGCACCGGAGCGGCACCGCTTACGTCGCTCAAGCACGCGGGCGCTCCGTGGGAGATCGGGCTGGCCGACGCGCAACAAACGCTGATCCTCAATGGGCTGCGCGACCGAATCACGGTGCAGTGTGACGGCGGCATGCGCACCGCCCGCGACGTCGTCGTCGCGATGCTGCTCGGCGCCGAGGAGTTCGGCTTCGCCACTGCGCCTTTGGTGGTGGCCGGCTGCATCATGATGCGGGTCTGCCATCTCGATACCTGCCCTGTCGGGGTCGCCACCCAGAACCCCGAACTCAGGTCGCGGTTCAACGGCAAGCCGGAATTCGTGGAGAACTACTTCCAGTTCATCGCCGAGGACATCCGGCACTACCTGGCCGAGCTCGGCTTCCGCAGCATCGACGAGGCAGTCGGCCACGCCGAGATGCTCGACACTGCAGACGGTGTCGCCCACTGGAAGGCGAAGGGTCTCGACCTGACGCCGATCTTCGCCGAGGCGAGCAACGCCCACGACCCCTCACACACGGTGCGCCGTCGTGTCCGCGACCAGTACCACGCCCTGGACCAGGCCCTCGATCAGACGTTGATCCAGCTCGCCGAGGGAGCGCTTGAAGACGCCCACCCGGTGCGGCTCGAGCTGCCGGTGCGCAACGTCAACCGCACTGTGGGCACCATGCTCGGCGCCGAGGTCACTCGCCGCTATGGCGCGCAGGGCCTGCCCGACGACACCATCCACATCACGCTGTGCGGCTCGGCCGGCCAGTCCATCGGCGCATTCCTGCCGCCTGGAATCACCCTCGAGCTGGTCGGCGACGCCAACGACTATGTCGGAAAGGGACTTTCGGGCGGACGTGTGATCGTCCGACCCCCGGACGACGTGTTGTTCCTGCCGGAGGATCATGTGATCGCGGGCAACACGCTCCTGTTCGGCGCGACGTCGGGCGAGGTGTTCCTTCGTGGCCGGGTGGGGGAGCGCTTCTGTGCGCGAAACTCCGGTGCTTTGGCCGTCGCCGAAGGGGTCGGCGACCATGCCTGCGAATATATGACCGCCGGCCGGGTCGTCGTCCTCGGGCCGACCGGACGGAACATGGCCGCTGGCATGTCCGGGGGTATCGCCTTCGTGCTCGGCCTGGACCCCGCGATGGTCAACACCGAGATGGTCGAACTGCAACGTCCTGACCCCGAGGACTTCACCTGGCTGCACGACGTGATAACCCGCCACGCCCGACTAACCAACAGCACCGTGGCGACGTCGGTGCTGTCCGACTGGCCAAGGCGTAGTGCGCAATTCACCAAGATCATGCCGACCGACTATGAGCGTGTCCTGACCGCGACGCGGATGGCCAAGGCCGAGGGCCGTGACGTCGACACCGCAATCATGGAGGCGAGCCGTGGCTGACCCGCATGGATTCCTCGAGGTGCCGAAGGTCGAAGCGGCCAAGCGGCCGGTCGACGAACGCGTCGGCGACTGGCGCGAAGTCTACGAACAACAGGATCCGCAGCAGCGGGCCGGTGAAGTGTCCCAGCAGGCGCGCCGGTGCATGGACTGCGGAATCCCGTTCTGCCACTCCGGAACTGCCGGCTGTCCGCTCGGCAACCTGATCCCCGAGTGGAACGACCTGGTTCGTCGCGGCCGCTGGGATGCCGCCAGCGACCGGCTGCACGCCACCAACAACTTCCCCGAGTTCACCGGAAAGCTGTGTCCCGCGCCGTGCGAGGCCGCCTGCGTGCTGTCGATCGCCGACGACAAGACCGGCGGCAGCGTCACCATCAAACGCATCGAGCAGACCATCGCCGATCACGCCTGGATGGACGGCATCGTCGAACCCCAGCCCGCCGCCATCTCGACGGGCAAGAGCGTGGCGGTGGTCGGGTCCGGCCCCGCCGGATTGGCTGCCGCTCAACAACTCACGCGCGCCGGACACAACGTCACGGTCTATGAACGCGACGACCGGCTCGGCGGACTGATGCGCTACGGTATCCCCGAGTACAAGCTGGAGAAGGCCGTCCTGAATCAGCGTTTGGCCCAAATGCGCGCCGAGGGAACACGTTTCATCACAGAATGTGAAGTCGGCGTCGACCTGTCAGTCGAGCAACTGCGCGAGCGGCATGACGCCGTGGTGCTCGCGGTCGGGGCACTGCGCGGTCGGGACAACGACGTTGAAGGGCGCCACCTCGACGGCGTCCACCTTGCGATGGAACATCTCGTGCCTGCCAACCGAGAGTGCGAGGGCGACGGCCCCTCACAGCTGTCGGCCAAGGGGAAACACGTCGTGATCATCGGTGGCGGCGATACAGGCGCCGATTGCCTCGGCACCGCCCACCGCCAGGGCGCCGCGTCGGTCACCCAGCTCGACTACAACCCGGAGCCACCGGAGTACCGCGACGAATCGCGATCGCCGTGGCCGACGTGGCCGATGGTGCTGCGCACATCGCCTGCGCACGCGGAGGGCGGCGCAAGGCGTTACGAGGTCGCCGTGCAGCGCTTCATCGGCGACGACAACGGTCACGTCCGCGCGATGGAGATCGCCGAAGTGCGGGTCACCCGTGACGCCGGCGGGCGCAGGCGTATCACCCCGGTCGGCGGATCGATGGAGATTCCCTGCGACCTCGCGCTGTTGGCCATCGGGTTCGACGGCGTCGAGCACATGGCGCTGCTGGACGGGCTTGGGCTGGAGCTCAACCGTCGCGGGTCGCTGTCGTGCGGATCGGATTGGCAGACCACCGCACCCGGTGTGTTCGTCTGTGGTGACGCGCATCGCGGCGCATCACTGATCGTGTGGGCGATCGCCGAGGGGCGCAGTGCAGCGCACGCGGTCGACGCGTATCTGATGGGCGAATCCGACCTGCCTGCGCCGGTGCTGCCCGGCGCGCTACCGCTCGCCGTCGCGTGAGGGCGACCGATCAGGACTATGCTCAGAAGTCGTGACTAGACGCGGAAAGATCGTCTGCACTCTGGGCCCGGCGACCAGCGAAGACCATGTGGTCCGGGCGCTGGTCGAGGCCGGAATGGACGTCGCTCGGCTGAACTTCAGCCACGGCGAGTACTCCGACCACGAAGGGCATTACAAGCGCGTGCGCGCGGCATCGGATGCGACGGGGCGCGCGGTCGGAATCCTGGCCGACCTGCAGGGTCCGAAGATCCGGCTCGGTCGGTTCGCCGCGGGGCCGACGTATTGGGCCAACGGCGAAACCGTCCGCATCACCGTCGACGATTGCGACGGTGACCACGATCGCGTCTCCACGACCTACAAGCAGCTTGCGCAGGACGCTTCTCCCGGCGACCGGCTGCTGGTGGACGACGGCAACGTCGGTCTGATCGTCGAGCACGTCGACGGCAACGACGTCGTCTGCTCGGTGACCGAGGGCGGGCCGGTGAGCAACAACAAAGGGCTGTCGATGCCCGGCATGAACGTCTCGGTGCCCGCCCTGTCGGAGAAGGACATCGAAGACCTCGAGTTCGCAGTCCGGCTCGGTGTCGACCTGGTTGCGCTGTCCTTCGTCCGGTCGCCCGCCGACGTCGAGCTCGTGCACGAAGTGATGGACCGAGTAGGGCGCCGCGTTCCGGTGATCGCCAAGCTGGAGAAGCCGGAAGCCGTCGACAACCTCGAGGCCATCGTGCTGGCGTTCGACGCGATCATGGTGGCACGCGGTGACCTCGGAGTCGAGTTGCCGTTGGAAGAAGTTCCGCTCGTACAGAAGCGCGCCATCCAAATGGCAAGGGAGAATGCAAAACCCGTCATCGTCGCCACGCAGATGTTGGAGTCGATGCTCGAGCATTCCCGGCCGACGCGTGCCGAGGCGTCCGACGTCGCCAACGCGGTTCTCGACGGTGCGGACGCGGTGATGCTGTCCGGTGAGACGTCCGTCGGGAAATATCCGCTCGAGGCCGTCAGGACCATGGCCCGCATCATCACGGCGGTGGAAGACAACTCGGTGGTGGTGCCGCCGCTGACCCACGTGCCGAGAACCAAGCGCGGTGTGATCTCCTACGCCGCGCGCGATATCGGCGAGCGGCTCGACGCCAAGGCGTTGGTCGCCTACACGCAGTCCGGTGACACGGTGCGCAGGCTGGCGCGGCTGCACACACCGCTACCGCTGCTGGCGTTCACATCGCTGCCCGAGGTGCGCAGCCAGCTCGCGTTGAGTTGGGGCACCGAGACATTTATCGTGCCGCATATTCAGACCACTGACGGGATGATCCGTCAGGTCGACAAGTCCCTGCTCGAACTCGGCCGCTACAAGCGCGGCGACCTGGTGGTCGTCATCGCCGGGGCGCCGCCGGGCACAGTAGGCTCGACCAACCTGATCCACGTACACCGGATCGGGGAGGACGACGTCTAGTCGGACCATTACCGAGGTAAGGGGAACCGTGCTGCCAAGCGACTTCGAAGAGCTGCTGGCCGTACTCGACCTCAACCGCATCGACGACGGCATGTTCGTCGGATCGCACCCGAGCAAGAACCCACCCCGAACGTTCGGCGGCCAGATGATGGCACAGGCGTTCGTGGCCGCGAGCCGCACCCTCGACCGACACCTTCCGCCAGGGGCGGTCTCCGCGCATTTCATCGCAGGCGGTGATCCCACCAAGGACCTCGAGTTCCACGTTGTCCGGCTGCGCGACGAACGCCGATTCGCCAACCGGCGCGTGGATGTCATGCAGGGCGGCGAGCTGCTGACCACGGCGATGGTCTCCTACGTCGACGGCGGACGTGGGCTGGAGCACGGTATCGAATGCCCGGCGGTGCCAGATCCGTTGTCGCTGCCCAGAATCGATGATCTTCTCGTCGGCTACGAGAAGACCGGGCCGCA
>LZSH01000436.1 GCA_001665255.1 Mycobacteriaceae bacterium 1482268.1
CGGCCATCAAACTCGGTTCGACCATCGGGTCCTCGGCTCCGTAAGCAATATCTCGCACGGCAATATCGGGTCGGCGCCGATGGGTTCTGCCGGACGTCCCCAGCTGAGTCTGGTGCCGGATCGTCCAGAGCTCGACGCGATTGCGCCGCTAACTCCGGACGACGAGTTGTGGCAGGAGAAGGCTCTCTGCGCGCAGACCGACCCGGAGGCGTTCTTCCCCGAAAAGGGCGGCTCCACGCGGGAGGCCAAGCGCATCTGCCAGGGCTGCGAGGTGCGAGACGCGTGCCTCGACTACGCGCTGGCACATGACGAACGATTCGGCATCTGGGGCGGGCTCTCCGAGCGCGAGCGCCGCCGCCTCAAGCGCGGCATTATCTGATCGCTCGCCTCATTCGTCGTCGATCGAAGGGTCGATGACCGACGGTTCGACGCCCAGATACGTCGCCACCTGGGCCACCAGAACCTCATGCAGCAGCTCGGCGAGTTCGTCGGTGTCCTTAGCCCGGCGCTCGATCGGCTTGCGGAACAACACAATTCGCGCACGAGTGGAATTGCCCCGGACATCCACCCCCGCAGGTATCAACCGGGCCAGCGCAACAGGGCCGTCGGCCACCACCTCCGCGGGCCACTGCACACTCTCCGGATCCTTCGGCGACATCCGCGGGATCTCGTCGACGGCGACGTCAAGCGCGCTCACCCGGTCCTGCCACCGCCGCTCGATCGGCTCGTAGGCCTCGAGCACCGCCATGTCGAACCGCTCCGCGCGGCTGCGCCAGCCCGGCACGGTCGGGGGAAGCAACGGGCCGCGCATGTCGCGGCCTCGGCGTGATCGCCGGAGATTCCGCTGGGCCACGGGAGAAGGGTACTGCGGACGTGTGGGGGCACCACCCACCCGGAGGGTAGGGGGAGACCAGAATGATCACGGTTGGAAGTCGGCGGGCGGACCGCTGCGTGTCTCGCCCCGCAGCCGGGGTTGTCCCGCGATAGCCTTCCGAACGTGAATGTTCCCCGTCGCTGCTGCAGGCCCGGGTGTCCTCACTATGCGGTCGCGACGCTGACGTTCGTCTACTCCGATTCGACGGCGGTGGTGGGTCCGCTGGCCACGGTGTCGGAGCCACACTCCTGGGATCTGTGCGTCAGCCATGCGGGCCGGATCACCGCACCCCGAGGCTGGGAGCTGGTGCGTCACGCCGGACCGCTGCCGACCCATCCGGACGAGGACGATCTGATCGCGCTCGCCGAGGCGGTCCGCGAGGGCCGCGAAGCGCCCGTCGGGGGCGGAATCGCGGCCGGCTTCACCGATCCCGTCACCGGCGCCCACGGCGGCGCGCTGATGGCACCGCCGGCCGTCCGGCCCGAGGCAGGCGGCCGCAGGCGCGGACACCTGCGGGTGTTACCCGACCCCTCCGATTAGCCTCCGGGGGCCGGATAGGCTGGCGCCAGCAGTCCCGTCTTGCGAGGAGTTGTAGAACAGCCATGTCCCGGCCCGCCGCGACAGTCCACCGCGTCATCAAGGCGTACGACGTGCGTGGCCTTGTCGGTGAGGAGCTCGACGAGGGCTTCGTCGCCGACGTCGGGGCCGCCTTCGCTCGGATGGTCCGCGACGAGGGTGCCAGGCAGACCGTCATCGGTTACGACATGCGGGCCAGCTCGCCGCCGCTGGCGGACGCGTTCGCCGGCGGGGTGGTCTCCCAGGGCGTCGATGTCGTGCGGATCGGGCTCGCGTCGACCGACCAGCTGTACTTCGCGTCCGGCCTCATGGACTGCCCTGGCGCGATGTTCACCGCGAGCCACAACCCTGCGGCCTATAACGGCATCAAGCTGTGCCGCGCCGGTGCCAAACCGGTCGGTAAGGACACCGGGCTCGCGACGATCAGCGACGACGTGATCGCCGGGGTGCCCGGCTACGACGGTCCCGCCGGGACGGTGACCGACCGTGACGTCCTGGCCGACTATGGGGAGTTCTTGCGCTCGCTTGTCGATCTGGCGGATCTGCGCCCGTTGCGGGTCGCCGTGGACGCGGGCAACGGGATGGCCGGCCACACCGCGCCCGCAGTACTCGGCGCGATTGCACCGTTGGACGTCCTGCCGCTGTACTTCGAACTCGACGGCACCTTTCCCAACCACGAAGCCAATCCACTGGATCCGGCCAACCTCGTCGATCTGCAGAAGCACGTCGTCGCCACCGGTGCCGACATCGGCCTGGCTTTCGACGGCGACGCCGACCGGTGTTTCGTGGTCGATGAATTGGGGCATCCGGTATCGCCGTCAGCGGTGACCGCCCTGGTCGCCGCGCGCGAATTGAACAGGGAGATCGGCGCAACGGTGATCCACAACCTGATCACCTCACGGGCAGTACCCGAACTGGTCGTCGAGCGGGGTGGCACGCCGGTGCGCTCCCGCGTCGGTCACTCATACATCAAGGCGTTGATGGCCGAGACCGGAGCGATCTTCGGCGGCGAGCATTCCGCTCACTACTACTTCCGCGACTTCTGGGGCGCTGACTCCGGGATGCTGGCGGCACTGCACGTCCTTGCCGCGCTCGGCGAGCAGCGCAGGTCGTTGTCCGAACTGATGGCCGACTACCAGCGCTACGAAGCGTCCGGCGAAATCAACTACACCGTGGCGGATTCGCAGGCGTGTGTGGACAACGTGTTGAAGGCGTTCAGCGACCGCATCCAGGCGATCGATCACCTTGACGGGGTGACCGTGGACCTGGGCGACGGCAGCTGGTTCAACCTGCGGACGTCCAACACCGAGCCGCTGCTTCGGCTCAACGTCGAGGGGCGCACTCCCGAGGACGTCGACGAGGTGGTCGGTCGGGTGGCCGCCGAGATCGCCTCGCATACCGAGGCATCGACATCACCATGATCGCGCCCGCCACAGTCGATCTCGACGATGCCGAGGGTCTGCTCGCCGCCGACCGGGGCGGGCTGCTGCGCGGCGCGTCGATGGCCGGGGCGCAGGTGCGCGCCACCGCCGCAGCACTCGAGGAAGGCGCCCTTGACTCAGTCGCGGGCGATTCACCGCGCACCCTGATCTGGGTCGCCGGACGGGGCAACGCCGAGACGGCCGGCACGATACTGGCTGCGGCACTGGGTGGTTCGTCCGCAGCGCCGATCGTCGTCTGCGCTGAAGCGCCACCCTGGATCGGTGCGTTGGACGTGCTCGTCATCGCGGGCGACGATCCCGGCGATCCTGCACTGGTCAGTGCGGCTGCGACTGCGGTTCGCCGCGGGGCGAGGGTGGTCGTCGTCGCGCCGTATGAGGGCCCGCTGCG